>CBDUBK010000009.1:0-15107 GCA_965365375.1 uncultured bacterium
GGCCCCGAACCAAGGCCCCTTTTACAAGCCACCATCCTCTTCCACCTAAGAGGTCATTTAGAAAAACTTTCGTACGGCTGGGTTAAGGGTGAAGCCCATTGACAAGTGGTTCAACTAACTTCTTGTTCTCAATCACAAACATGGTACCAATTCAGATCCCCGTAGATCCAAAGGAGTTTCTACAGGTTACCCGCGATTTTTGTTGAATTAATTACCCCAACATTTCCCAAAACAGGCTGATTCAAAGATTTTAGATATGAGGAAAAAAGATCATGGACAATAGACCGTAGACCATGGAATGTGTATAAAGAATAATCGTTTACAATACAAACGATCAGTTCTTGTAAAATTGTCCATGGTCTATAGTCCATGGTCTATGGTCACTCGACTATTCCTACTTTTGAAGGCTATGGTCATAGCAGTGAATACCCGTTTTTTGATGAAGGATCACCTGGAAGGTTTTGGGTATTTCATGCTGGAAACATTAAAAAGGATCACCGTTGCACATCCTGAACACCAGTTCTGGTTTCTTTTTGACCGGCCCTTTGATCCTTCCTTTATTTTCGCGTCCAACGTGCATCCCGTAGTGGTTTCACCCCCTGCGCGACATCCTTTTTTATGGAAATACTGGTATGACCTGAGGTTGCCCTCCATCCTGAAAAAGATCAAAGCAGAAGTATTCCTTTCCCCTGATGGTTTTGCCTCCCTGGCTACGAAAGTTCCCCAATGCCTGGTTGTGCATGACCTCGGTTTCCTGCATTATCCTGATGCCTATAAAAAAAGTCATGCTGTTTTCCTCCGGCATTACATGCCCAAATACCTGAAGAAAGCCAGGCATATCGCAACCGTTTCCCAATTTTCCAAGGATGATATCATTCGGAATTACAAGACTGATCCTTCAAAGATTGACCTGGTGTACAGCGCACCAAAGAATATTTTTCAACCTGTTTCTTTTGAGGAACAGGAATCAACCAGGGAAAAATACACGGAGGGCAAAGCCTATTTCATCTACGTGGGTGCCATACAGCCCAGGAAAAACCTGGTAAACCTGCTGAAAGCTTTTTCTCTTTTCAAAAAAAGGCAGAGAAGTGATATGAAACTGGTACTTGCCGGCCGGCTGGCCTGGAAACACGATGCTTTTGTTGAGTCACTCAAAACTTATAAATACCGCGGCGATGTGATACTCACCGGCTACCTTCCCGAACAGGAACTCGTAAACCTGGTGGCTTCCTCATATGCCCTTGTTTATCCATCGCTTTTTGAAGGATTTGGTGTCCCGGTACTGGAAGCCATGAACTGCCATGTACCTGCACTTACTTCGGCAAATAGTTCGATGCAGGAAATTGGTGAGGATGCAGCCTTGTATTTTGACCCGAATGACCACGAGGATATTGCTGATAAGCTGATGCTCATTTATAAGGATGAGAACCTCCGGAAAGAACTGATTGAAAAAGGAAAGCCGGTTGCTTTAAAATATACCTGGGAAAGAACGGCTGCTCTTTTATGGGAAAGCATTACTAGGGCTTCCGGGTAACCGCTCCTCCCGAAAATGTGCACCCGCCCACATTTCTTACCTTCGCCGCACAAAATTCAAATATGACCAAATCTAGTATAGTGATTGATGTGGAACTGGATGATAACCGGGTCCCGGTAAACATGGAATGGAAGGCAACAGAAAACCAGGAAAGACCACAGCAGGCACGCGCCATGATGCTCTCTTTATGGGATGGCGCTGAAAAAGCTGCACTGCGCATTGACCTTTGGACTCAGAAAATGATGGTGGATGAAATGGCCGACTTCTATTACCAGACCTTCATGACCATGGCTGATACCTACCAGCGCGCTACCAGGCAGACAGAACTGGTGAATGATATCAAGCAGTTCGCGGAGTCCTTCCATAAAAAATTCCAGGACATTCAAATGAAGGAAAACCAGGGAAGGCAGGAATAAATTGACACAGATAAATAATGATATCATGAATCTTGAACAAAAGATCATGGCTGAAATGAAAGAAGCCATGAAAGCAAAGGAAGAAGGCACATTGCGCGGATTGAGAGCCATCAAGGCCGAGATCATCAAGGCTAAAACAGAACCGGGTGCAGGTGGCGAGATCTCTGCTGAAAAAGAGATCTCCATGTTGCAGAAAATGATGAAGCAGCGCAGGGATTCACTGGAGATCTACCAGCAGCAAAACCGTGCAGACCTTGCACTGAAAGAGCAGGAAGAGATGGCCGTGATAGAAAAATTTCTACCGAAGCAAATGAGTCCGGAAGAACTGAAGGCAGAACTGCAACAGGTGATCTCTGAAACAGGAGCATCGTCTCCGGCTGATATGGGAAAGGTGATGGGTGCGGCCAATAAAAAACTGGCTGGAAGGGCAGATGGAAAAACCATTTCAGCAATGGTTAAAGAACTCTTGTCGAGCTAGCATGTCCATCATAGATATAATAGTATTCGCACTGGTCATTATCGGCATCTTCAAGGGATTGAAGAATGGCCTTGTGCTGGGAATATTTTCAGTACTGGCATTCATCATCGGGCTTGCTGCTGCCATTAAACTTTCGGCTGTTGTTGCGGAACAACTGGAAACTTCCACCAACATCTCCCAACGATGGTTGCCTGTGCTGGCATTTGCACTTGTATTTGTGCTGGTAATTTTCCTGGTGAGGCTGGGAGCAAAAATTATTGAAGGTGCTCTGCAGATGGCCATGCTGGGGTGGCTTAACAAACTGGGTGGAATCATACTGTATGTTCTCCTTTACCTGCTGATCTTTAGTGTGCTGTTATTTTACGCGGAACAACTTAACCTCATCAAACCCGCGACAGCGGAGGTTTCAATCACCTATCCCATCATCTATCCCATGGCACCTGAAGTGATCGGGGCCCTGGGTACGGTATTGCCGTTTTTCAGGGATATGTTCGCTGAACTGGAAGCCTTCTTCGACAGGCTTGCAAGTTAAGCATGATACGCATCTGCGTTTAACCCTGCATGATCATCAAATTGGTAAGCTTATTGGGTTATCTTACCAAGGTGTGATCGTACATCCTCATGGCATCGCCATTTATTCATTAATGAAATCCACTGCCATGACAGTTAGGGATGCTTTTGCGCCAAAACAATTATTTTAGCGGAAATTAACCTGGACAGACTGATGCAGTATACACTAAAAGAAGAGGGTAAGTTCAAGTATATTGAAGAAGGCGAAGGAGAACCATTGTTGCTGTTACATGGATTGTTTGGCGCATTAAGTAATTTCAAGGACCTCGTTGAGCATTTCCGTCACACACATAAAGTTGTGGTGCCCATACTTCCATTGTTTGAATTGGATATTCTTCATACTACTGTAGGCGGACTTGCTAAACACGTGCATAAATTCATCGAGCTGAAGGGTTATAATAATATTCACCTGCTGGGTAATTCATTAGGCGGACATGTAGGCCTCGTGCATGTACTCAAACATCCGGAAAGGATCAAATCACTAACACTTACAGGAAGTTCAGGCCTTTTTGAAAATGGAATGGGTGATACCTATCCCCGCCGGGGTGATTATGAATACATAAAGAAAAAAACTGAAGTAACTTTTTACGATCCTAATACTGCTACCAAGGAACTCGTGGATGAAGTGTTTGAGATCACACGCAACAGGCTGAAGGTCATCAAGATTATTGCACTGGCGAAAAGTGCCATCCGTAACAATCTCGGTGAAGAGTTAAATAACATTACACAGCCAACGTTATTGATATGGGGAAATAATGATACCATTACACCACCGTTTGTTGCACGTGAGTTCAATAAGCTGATCCCTAACAGTGAATTGCATTTTATAGATAAATGCGGTCATGCACCCATGATGGAACAACCGGAAGAGTTCAATGTGATTTTAGATAAATTTTTGAAAAAACTCAGTGAGCCTGCAACAGTTCAGTAAGCCTGGCTGTCTATTTTAGTGTTACCGTTCTATGTTAACAAGAGACCTCATATCAAACTCAATTCCCTATTTGCATAAAGATGACAAAGTGCATCATGCATTGCAGCTCATGAATGATTATCATGTGGCGCATCTTCCTGTAGTGGAAAATGAGAACTATATGGGCATCGTAAGCGAAGAACAGTTACTGCAGACAGATGATGAACTCCAGATACACCAGCTGCAGGTAACCGATGGTACCACTTCGGTTCAGGCCAATGACCACTTTCTGAAAGCGATCCAGACAGCGGTGATCAATAAACTCAGTATAGTGCCTGTAGTACAGGAAAAACAATTGCTCGGTATCGTTACTTATAATGATCTTTTGCGCAACGCTTCCGATTTTATGAGCCTTAGCCAGCCCGGCGCTCTCATTGTGTTGGAGATGGATAATAAAACCTATTCATTTACCGAGATCAACCGCATTGTAGAATCAAATGATGCGCAAATTACCCAACTGAACACTTATACTGATCCCGAAACGGGCATGACCCAGGTTACGATCCGCATTAATAAACTGGAAGTTTCGGATATCCTGGCCACTTTCCAGCGCTACGAATACAATGTCAAATACTATTTCGGCGAAGAATTATACGAAAATGAGCTGAAAACCAATTTTGACAACCTGATGAATTATCTCAAGATCTGAGTTTTTATCTTCCTTTTTTCCCGGTGTTCAAAACGGGTATCCTTTTTTCTACTTAAATAGCAGAAATTGAGTGCCGGATGAGGGTTTACCAACGATTATGCTTTTGCCTGCTTCACCTTATGGTGGGTAAACTTGCTGCTGCCCAGCCAGGGGTTGCACTTCCCGATTCCATTATTTACAGCACACAGATGAATGAAGGCGACAGCGTGGCGCCTTTCAACAGCCAGTTATATACAGTCCGGAATATTATCATTTCAGGAAATAAGAAAACGCATCCTGATATCATCATGCGTGAACTGCCTTTCGAGATCGACGAATCTTATAACCTGGAAGAGATCCCGCAGAAATTTTCCAAAGCGCGTAAGCACCTGATGAATACCGGGCTGTTCCGCGAAGTGACCGTTTCACTCAGGAGTATGCAGGGCTATGATGTATACGTGAATGTGGAAGTTGATGAGAAATGGTATCTCTGGCCAAAACCTTTTGTACGCACGGTAGATAAAACATTTCATGAATGGTGGGATGACCAGGACCGTGATATGAACCGGATCAATTACGGGATGCGGCTGCTGCACAACAATTTTACCGGACGCAATGATAAACTGAAGGTGAATGTAATGAACGGGTATACCAAACAGTTATCAATTCAGTATTATGGATTGTTTCTCGATAATGAACTCAAATGGTCAGTGAATGGTGGTGTGGCCATTGGTAAGAACAGGGAAGTGAATTATATGACCGAAGGTAACAGGCCGGTACCTGTAAAGGACCGCGACCGGTACCTGCGCAGCTATTTCAACTGGTTTGGTGAAGTGAGTTTCAGGCCGGCCATCAAAACAAGACATACAATCGGTATCGGTTTCAGCATGGAGAATATTGCTGATACTGTTTTCAAACTGAACCCGGAATTTTCTTCCCGTAAAAGTTTTGGTTATCCCGAGATATTCTACCGCATGACCTATTTCGATGTGGATTTCATTCCTTATCCCACCAAAGGTTTTATAGCCGAGATCATGCTGAAGAGGAAAGGTTTCAACGATCCGCTCCGTATGTGGCAACTGCAGGCGAAAGGTTCCAAGACCTGGCCCACAGGCCGCAATATGTTTTTTAATGCGAGTGCTGTGGGCATGCTGAAACTTCCTTTCAAACAACCATATGTCACCAACCAGTTTATAGGTTATGAAGGGCAGTACCTCCAGGGATATGAATATTATGTAATAGATGGTGTGGCCGGTGCCTATACTAAAGCCACCCTGACCAGGCAATTGGTGAACACGCAGATCCGCATCAATTCCAAAAGAATTCCAAGACTCAATAACATACCTCTCAGGATATTCGCTAAAACTTTTGTGAACGCCGGGTATGTTTACAATGATCATGAGGGCTCCAACCAGTTAAACAACCGCCTGTTGTATTCCGGTGGGGTGGGCCTCGACATCATTGTGTTTACTGACTTTGTGATCAAACTCGATTGGAGCTTCAACCGCTTAGGTGAAAACGGGCTATATTTACACAAACGCAATTATTTCTGATGGGAGAGTAGAGAGGGCAGGAATCTCTCATATATTTTCCCAACCACTGACCAAATGAAGGTAGCCATCTACAGCAGGGTGCTGGAATCAACACAGCAGAAAGACGTACAGCTTTTTTTTGATGAACTGGCCAGGGAGCAGATCGAACCCGTATTGTTCAGACCTTTTCTTGAAGAGATCAATGGAAGATTGAACCTTCCGGCAGAATGTGAAACTTTCTCGGGTCATGAAGACCTTACTACTGAAATAGATTTTGTGATCAGCCTCGGTGGCGACGGAACTCTCCTGGATACGGTCACACTAGTAAGAGATAAGAATATCCCGGTTGTCGGGATCAATTTCGGAAGGCTCGGATTTTTAGCCAGTATCGGCCGCGATGAAATGAGCGAAGCGATCAAGGCTCTTGCACGCCGCTCTTACGTGATCGACCGCAGAACTTTGGTGCATCTCGATTCTAATATTCCCCTGTTCAACGATGTGCCTTATGCGCTGAATGAATTTGCCATTCACAAGCGTGATGTTGCCTCCATGATCAAGATCCATACTTACCTGAATGGTGAGCTGCTGAACATCTACTGGGCTGATGGTTTGATCCTCGCGACACCAACAGGTTCCAGCGGTTATTCGCTTAGCTGTGGTGGTCCTGTTGTATTTCCCGACGCCTGCAGTTTTGTTCTTACCCCCATTGCTCCTCACAACCTGAATGTGAGACCTATTGTGATTCCTGATAATACCATCATATCCTTTGAAGTGGAAAGCAGGTCAGATGATATCATCTGCGCCCTCGATTCCCGCCGCGAGATCGTTGATAAGAATGTACTGCTCGCTGTACGCAAGGAGAATTTTATGATGAACCTGGTAAGGCTGAATGAGAATAATTTCCTGCAAACCCTGCGCAATAAACTCAGCTGGGGACTTGATAAGAGGAATTAGGCCAGCCAATGGCCAATGGCCAATAGCTATTGGCTGATTTTCCTTGCCTATCATACCAAATCACAGTATTTTGCGTTAGCTATTTAGTGCTTAACCTTATTTTGCAGTTATGAGAAAATTCCTGGCAGCCCTGGTCATCTGCTTACCCTTATCCCTTTTTTCACAGAATTCCATAGTACAGGAAGGAGAATTCGGATTTGGTTTGGGTGCAGGCCATTATTTCGGTGACCTGAATACCCGTGCCCATCTCAACAGGCCCAAGATCGCGGCTGGTTTATTTTTCAGGAAAAATTTCGGCAACTACATAGCGCTTCGCATCCAGGGAACCTTCGCCCAGCTGGGTTACTCTGATGTCTATAACACCCATAACGAATTCATGCGCCGGCGCAACCTGAGCTTCAATACCAAGGTCTGGGAACTTGGTCTCCAGGGTGATTTCAATTTTTACCGTTTTATGCCCGGGGAGCCTGATTTCCGCTGGACACCTTATGTAACCCTGGGTGGTTCTGTTTTCAATTATGATCCCTATGCCTACCTCAATGGCGATAAATATTTTCTCCGCCAGCTAGGTACTGAAGGCCAGGGTATAGATACCACCAACCGCGACAGGCAGCCTTACAGTTCCATGGCCTTTGCCATTCCTTTTGGAGTGGGTATCAAATATGCCATCAACGACCGCATTAATATCGGTTTCGAGATCGTTCACCGTTTCACCACTACAGATTATCTTGATGATGTAAGTAAAACTTATGTTGATCCTGCTGTATTTCCTGCTAATCCTGACGGCACTCCGAGCCCTGCTTTTCTCCTATCCGACAGGTCTTATGAAACAGGACCTCCCATTGGCATCAAAGGAAGACAGCGTGGCAACAGCCAGAACAAAGACCAGTTTGTAACGGCTATGTTCTTCGTGAGCTTCAACCTGCAGTCCTATAAATGCCCGACGGCGAATTAGGGTAGACCATGGACTATAGACCATGGTCCATGGACAAATCATCCTGTTCCATTTTTCTCTTCCATTCAGCAATCAGGTCACATTCCTGGTCTATGGTCTATTGACCATGGACTTCTTCGACTTCCTTAACTTTACCCTTTCATTCCCACATGTCTGACTTATTATCTCAAATCGATAAAGAACGTTTGCCCCGGCATATTGCCATCATCATGGATGGAAATGGAAGATGGGCTAAAGAACAGGGGCAGGACAGGTTGTTCGGTCATTTTCACGGCGTGGAAAGTGTGCGCAATATCGTGGAAGGCTGCGCAGAACTTGGTATCGGATACCTGACTCTCTATGCATTTTCTACGGAGAACTGGGACCGCCCGCAATACGAAGTGGTGGGACTGATGGAACTGCTCGTGACCACGATCCGCAATGAAGTGGAAAGCCTGGATAAGAATAATATCAGGCTGCACGTAATAGGTGATTTGAGCATGTTGCCGGAATATGCGAGAAAAGAATTGAATGAGGCTTTGGACATCACTAAAGAAAATACCGGTCTCAACCTCATTATGGCTTTAAGTTATAGTGGAAGATGGGAGCTGCTTAATGCGGTTAAGAATATTGCCTGGCAGGTAAAGCAGGGTTCACTGCCGGTTGAAGCCATTGACCAGGATACGCTCCAGCAATACCTCTGTACCAGCGCCTTTCCCGACCCGGAACTCATGATCAGAACCAGCGGGGAATACCGCATCAGCAATTTTTTATTATACCAGCTGGCTTATGCCGAGCTTTATTTTACCAATGTACGCTGGCCTGATTTCCGGAAAGACAATCTTTACGAAGCCATCCTGGATTACCAGAACCGTGAAAGAAGATTCGGTAAGACAAGCGAGCAGGTAGTGGAGAAGTCCATAGACCATGGCCCCCATTGACCATTCACTATTCACCTTTCATACATCTAATAATTGATCCAGATAACTAATCCATGGTCCATGGTCCATCCTCCATGGTCTTCTTTAACAATTCCGTTTGAAATTTACCTTTAATTTGCCTGCCAAACTGCGGATTTTTTCCCGCTGCTAACGGGACTTTACTGACTGAACTATTCTTATGCAACGATATCTGTCTCTGGTGCTGCTGTCCTTTTTGTCTGCTTTCTCAGCTATAACATATGCCCAGGATACACTGGTAACCTCAGTTGACCCGGCCTTGCTGGCACTTGAAGAGTCAAGGGTTCCAAGAGAATATACCATCCGCAATATCAGGGTTACAGGTGTGACCACACTTGACACCGCCATTGTTTTATCCGTTTCAGGTTTACAGAGAGGCGATAAAATTGTTTTCCCGGGATCTGATGTTTTTTCAAAAGCCATCACCAATCTCTGGCGCCAGCGTTTTTTCAGCAATGTCCAGATTTACATTACCGCTATCCAGGACGATAACATCGATATTGAACTGCACGTTCAGGAAAGTCCGAAACTGGGAAGCTTCCAGTTTATTGGTCCTAAAAAAGCTGAAAAAGATGAGATCCAGCAGAAGCTGAACCTCAGGACCTCGACTATCATCACGCAGACCGTAAAGAAAAATGCCATTGAAGGCATCGAAAAATTTTATAAGGATAAAGGTTATCTCAATGTGAAGGTGCGTATTGAAGAAAGGCCTGACCCAACCTTCATCAATGCCAACTCACTTATCTTTTATGTGGACAAAGGCAATAAGGTGCGCATCAGCGATCTGAATTTTTATGGTAATGAAGCCGTGAGTGACCAGAAGCTGAAAAAGCAGATGAAGGATACCAAGGAAATGAGTAAAGCAACACTCAATCCGGATGAAACAACAAGTCCTTACGGCGAAAATCCAAAACAGAGTTTTGGTGAATACCTGAAAGACTGGGGTTTTCTTTCTCCTACAAAAACAAAAACTTTCCTTGACCCTTATTTCCGTTTCAAACTTTTCAGTGGTGCCAAGTTTGACGCGAAAAAATATGAAGCTGATAAACAAAAGGTTTTACAATACTATAATTCCATCGGTTACAGGGACGCGCAGATCATAGCAGATACGCAGTATTACAATAAAGAAGGCAACCTCCAGGTAGATGTGCTGGTATCTGAAGGAAATAAATATTATTTCGGTGATATTGCCTGGAAAGGAAACACCAAGTATAAAGATTCTTTACTGACCGCCATCCTGGGCATCCGTAAGGGAGATGTTTATAATGTTGAAACGCTCAACAGCCGCGTTGGTAAACAACTGAGTATGGAAGGTGGCGACATCGGAAGTCTTTACCAGGACGATGGTTATCTTTTCTTCCGTGCAGAACCGGTTGAGACATCAGTTTATAATGATACGATTGATTACGAAATCAGGATCGTTGAAGGTCCACAGGCCCGTTACCGTACCATCAGTATTTCAGGAAACGAAAAAACAAAGGATTATGTGATCCGCCGCGAACTGAGAACACTTCCTGGTGAACTGTTCAGCCGCGCTGATATCATCCGTTCCACCAGGGAGCTGGCCAGCCTGAATTATTTCAACCAGGAAACCATCAACCCGGGAATTGTTCCTGACCAGTCAGATGGTACCGTGGATGTAAACTGGCAGCTGGAGGAAAAATCTTCCGACCAGCTGGAACTTTCTGCAGGATGGGGCGGAGGTGTTGGTCTTACAGGTACCCTCGGTGTGACCTTCAATAATTTTTCGATCCGTAACATCTTCAAAAAATCTTCATGGGATCCATTACCACAGGGTGACGGACAAAAACTCAGCTTGCGTTACCAGTCAAACGGCCGCGCTTACACTTCTTATAATTTTAGTTTCACTGAACCATGGCTGGGGGGTAAAAGAAGGAACTCACTTACGTTTGGCATCTTCCATAGTAAGTTTTCAAATGCTTATAATTACCAGACAGGTACTTTCGATAAGGCCAAGTCAGATACCAATTACCTGAAAACAACAGGTATCTCACTCTCTTTAGGCAAACAACTGAGATGGCCTGATGATTATTTCAGCCTGGTTTATGCACTCAATTTTACCGAGTACAACCTGCGCAACTACCCCATCTTCCAGGGGCTCGATAGCGGGCGTTCTACAAATATCAGTTTCAAACTGGGGCTCCAGCGTTCATCCGTATTTGATCCTACCTTCCCAAGAAGCGGATCCAATATCGTAGCGAGTGTGCAGTTCACTCCTCCTTATTCTTTATTGAATCCAGACCTGGTTTCATCACGTAATCCATACAGAACGCCTGAATATCATAAATGGCGTTTCAATGCTGAGTGGTTTGTGCCAATCGGTAAACCAATGGGTGCGGAGCAGAACAGGCAGTTTGTATTGAAAGTGGCAGCCAAATATGGTTTCATGGGCCGCTACAACCGCAAGCTTGATTTCTCTCCGTTCGAAAGATTCCAGCTGGGTGGTGATGGTCTTACCAACAATATGGGACTGCTTGGTTATGATATCATCGCGCTGCGTGGTTATCCGGTTTTTGATTATTCAGATCCTTCAGTCAATAATCCTGACCAGACCAGCGCGAACAGGTTCTTTACCATTTTCAATAAATACCAGCTGGAATTACGATACCCGCTTGTGACCAATCCAAGCAGTACGATCTATGCACTCACCTTCTTTGATGCAGCAAACGGGTGGTATTCCTTCAAGGATTACAATCCATTCAAGCTGCGCCGCAGTGCGGGTGTGGGTATGCGTTTCTTCCTGCCGATGTTTGGTTTGCTTGGATTTGATTATGGTATCGGGCTTGACCGCATGCAACCCGGAGACAACAGGTTGAAGAATGCCACCAGGTTTACATTTATGTTAGGATTTGAGCCTGAATAAACTTCGTCTTATTGGTAATAATCCCAAATAAAAAACCAGTTATATGAAAAGATTTTTCCTGCTTGCCCTGTGCAGCATCATGCTCGCGGGTATGGCCAACGCACAGAAATACGCGATCATCGATACCAAGTATATCCTTGACCGCATGCCGGATTACAAGACAGCCCAGACCCAGCTCGATGCATTCGCGGCAGCCTGGCAGAAGGAGATCGATGATAAACAGCGCGACCTTGATAAAATGTACCGTGATTTTGAAGCGGAGCAGGTAATGTTAAGCGATGACCTGAAGAAAAAACGCGAGGACCAGCTCTTTATCAGGGAAAAAGAAGTGCGTGACCTGCAAAGGCAACGTTTTGGTTTTGAGGGAGATCTCTTCAAAAAAAGAGGAGAGCTGATCAAGCCGATCCAGGACAGGGTTTATAATGCCGTTCAGAAACTGGCAGTGCAGAGAGGCTATGATTTCATTCTCGATAAAAGTGAAGGAATTACGGTTATATTTGCCGACCCGAAACTGGAAAAAAGCGATGATATCCTGAAGGAACTGGGTGTGAAATAGTAAAACAATTGTCAAAGAAATCGATACCCGCAACCATCACCATTAAAAAACGATCATAATTAAACATCACAAAACAATCTCATGAACAAGTTGAAAAATTTTTTGATTGCTGCGGTTCTAATCTGTACCTCAGGTGCTGCCATGGCACAACAGAAAGCCGGCTATATCAGCCTTGACCAGGTGCTGGCCATCATGCCTGAAGTAAGCAAAATCGATTCCCAGATGCAACGTTTCCAGCAGGATTCCCTGAACCTGGAATATGTAAATATGTTTGAGCAGTATGAATATTACGATAGCCTGCTGACCAAAACAGATACTACCAAGATCTTACCTGCTGTGCGCAGGCAATACCGTGTTGACCGTGATAATTTCGCTTTCCAGATCCAGAACTGGCAGACCATCGCGCAGAATATGTACCAGCAAAAGCAGGGACAATTACTGCAGCCTGTATATGCCAGGGTAATGACTGCCGTTAGAGCAGTGGCTAAAGAAAAAGGATATACCCATGTTTATGACAAACAGGTATTTATTGTAGCACCGGACGGAGATGACCTCCTTTCAGCGGTTGCCGCCAAACTCAAATTAACAGTGCCGCCGAATATGGCCGGACTCAGATAAATTTAAACCCCGCAACTGCGGGGTTTTTTTATACCCATTTCACGGTATTGCCCGGGACGGCCTGCTTTATACTTTGTGTGAAAAGTATTTTATGCGCAGCCTTTTCCTGGTTTTGATAACCTTCTTAATTGTGCCCGGTGTTTCCTCCCAGGAATCACTCACTAAAGCAGACCAGTGTTACCGGGAAAAAAATTACCAGTGTGCCATCAATTTTTACAGTGAGGCCATTAAGAATAATACCTATCCTGAAAAAAATTACGCGATCATCCAGTTCAGGATCGGGCATAGTTTATCAAGCCTGAATAAATACAGCGAATCGGTTACTTATTTCCAGAACGCCATCAACCGTAATCCTTCTTATGGCGATGCACACTGGGATCTTGCCTATAGTTATTACATGCTGGCTACTTATGATAAAGCTGTTGATCATTATACAAAAGCTGCTACCTATATCACCGAACCCCTGAACCTGCGCACCCTGTATCATTGGAGAGGGAAATCTCATTCAGCACTTAAAAAATATGAGCTTGCACTGGCAGATTTCAAACTTGCATTTGAAAAAGATCCTGCCTATGATGATTCTTATGCCCTGGCGGGTGATATGAGTTTCAACCTGGCAAAGTACCGTGATGCTCTGGATTATTATGCTAAATCCATTTCGATCGCTAAGGATATCAGTAAAAAAACAATGGCAGCAAGGTATTACTGGAAAGGAAGGTCATACCACAAATTATATAAGAATGATTCAGCCCTGCTTGATTACAATAAAACGCTTGAGCTGGACCCTGAATACAAGCAGGCGGTATGGGAGATAGCGGCAGTATACTACGGACAGGCTAAATGGCAGGAAGCAATCGCCCAGTACACGAAGACGATGAATTTTTATAAAAATGATTCCGCCTCTATCAAATATTTATACAGCCTCCGGGGTTATTGTTACCGGAAGTCAAAGGATTATCAAAAAGCCATAGCTGATTATGATATGGTACTGAAGTATGATCCTTCCGACATACAGGCTATTGATAATAAAGCCTTCATTTTTATTGAACAGAAAAAGTTTAAAGAAGCCCTCCCATTGTTTACTAAAGGTATCGAGCTGGATAAGTATGATACTTACAAAGCCCTTTTTTATGCCATGAGGGCAAGATGCAACCTTGTACTGAAGGATACGACCAAAGCACTTGAGGATCTCAGGCTCGCGAAAGAATACGATGAATATGATGATATCGGGGAGATATACGTGGAATCAGGAAATATCAATTTCGGACGAAAAAAATACCAGCAGGCGGTTGTTGACTATGCATCATCGCTTACTGATTATGGTTATTACGAGGATAATGATTACATGTCGCTCATCTATTTACGAAAGGGGATCTGCAATATGATGATTGCCAGTTTCTATTCTGCAGTTACAGACCTGGAAGAAAGTATTTATTATGATTCATTGAATAAAGCAGCCCACCGCTACCTGGGTGAAGTTCATTATGCCCAGAAAAATTATTTGAAGGCTGAAAAATCATTTACCACTGCCATAAGACTTTATAAGAATGAAAAGGACAGCCTGCATAAAATGTACAGCTACCGCGGGCAGAACTATTTTATGCAAAAGAATAATGCAAAAGCCCTCGCTGATTTTGAGCAGGCTGATAAACTCAATCCAAATAATTTAAGTTACCTCGTTGGTATTGGGCAGCTGGCGTTCGAAACAAAGGAATACCAGAAAGTGGTCAATGCATTTACCAGGGCGATTCCACTATATAAGCCTGCGCAGAAAAATGAATTGGCCTTTATTTATTATGGTCGCGGCCGTGCATACCATGAACTGAAGAATAAGGAAAAGGCATTGCAGGATATCAATAAGGCCATCGAGCTCTTTCCGGATTATGCCGAAGCAAAAACCTGGAAGGCGACAATTACATCTGCCACTTACTAGATTCCTTTTATTTTTGGTGCATGCCGGGACCAATAGGCGTTTTCGATTCAGGTTATGGTGGATTAACAGTAATGCGGGCTATGGTGGACCGCCTGCCCCAATACGATTATTGTTACCTCGGTGATAATGCCAGGTCACCTT
>CBDUBK010000010.1:0-14474 GCA_965365375.1 uncultured bacterium
CTCTCCCAGCTCAGGGCGGTCAGGGTTGGCCATGATATTCGGTGCAAGAAAATTGGCCCAGCCGATATAATTTTTTTCCATGGTCTCCAGGAGGCCTTCAATATCTTTTTGTTCAAAACCGCCGAGATAGCCTTCTTTGTTGATATAACAGGGTGAGGGGCCCACCATAATAATATGACTGAAACATTCCGGTTTTTCAATCGCCGCCAGCAGGCCAATCATACTGCTTACGGAATGGCCTACAAAAATAACATCTTTCAATTCCAGTGCTTCGCAAATATCAAGAACATCCTGCGCATATCCGTTCAGTGAACGGTAGCGTTCCGGGTTATAACTTTTAACATCCGAATTCCCGGCACCAACATAGTCAAACAGAACAACCTGGTATTCGTTTTCAAATGCAGGAGTAATAAAACGCCACATGTGCTGGTCGCAGCCAAATCCATGGGCAAAGACCATCGCCTGGCTTCCGTTGCCGGAAACCTTTACATTGTTACGTACCAGGATTTCTTTCATATTAAATGGTTGGGTGAAGCCTTCCGGAATTACCGAAAATAAAGTATTGTGGCTGAATGCAACCAACCAGTCTAAGTACTTAAGAAAGTGACATGCCCCAGCTCATCTGGTAGGGATGCTGATTTTCGCGGATACAGCTGAATATAAAACGGGTAATAAACGGAATGCGGACCTGTTCATCATTGGTGAAAGAAAACTCTAAGGTTCCGCTGGCATATTTTTCAATGCAGGAGGTATTTACAAGCTGCCATTCACCCACAGCCTGCTGCCTGAAAGATTCATCAGATCTTTTGCAGGCGAGCTTTTCCACCATGTTCTTCAAAAGAACCGGCTGGTCGAAGGAAGCGCGGATATCAATTTTCTTTTTCATGATGATTAATTGAAGGTGATCTGTTTGGATGTTGGACGTCCGCATTGCCGTTTATATTAAAAAGGTTTGGTTAAAAGCCTGTGTCAGCTTTGTTAAAGTGACCTTATGCCAATTAATTCCCTGTTCTTACCTTTGTCCCCATCCAGCTTTGAAAAAACAAAACCTCATACAGAAACTGATCGCCTGCTGTCTCCTGCTGGTATTCGCTACAGGCAGCGCGCCCAAAACTTTCTTTCATGATGTTTTTGCTGACCACGTAGACCTTCCGGGCTGTACCATTGACCACGGATCAGTTACCCTTCACAACGTACAGGTGCATTGTGATTTTGATGACCTGGTGGTACCGGCTTCTTACCTGCCTGCCAAAAACATGCAGCTCGAAGCACCCGTTGTTTTCCTCGGTGAGGTCAAAACGTTTTATTCCCGGTCATTCGTTTCTCCCTCCATGCAATACCGCGAGAGCCGCGGTCCGCCTTCAGCCTGATTGATTCATATTAAGATCTGATTTAATCACCGTTGAAATTTTTGCATGAAAAAATTCATTTTTTTATGCCTGTCAGTATGTTTGATACATACACTGCAGGCACAATCAAGAACCAGGACGAGTTTGTCCGGACTTGTTACCGATGCCCGGAGCGGACAGCCGCTGCCAGGTGCTTCTGTTATTTTATCTGATTCACGTACCGGTACCACTACTGATTCCAGTGGACGTTATGTTTTAAATAATATTCCCGGCGGGCATTCTATTATCGAGATCTCCTATTCAGGTTACCGCACACAGGTGGCACACCTCGATATCAGCCTGGCAAATGAAGAAAAAAACTTTGCGCTGCTGCCCTCCATTCTCGAAAATGAGGGGGTTACCATTACAGCGGTAGCCAATGCCACCAGCATACGCAATGCGCCCATACCCATTACCCGGATGAGTAAAAAGGACCTTCTCAGTACCAGTTCTTCCAATATTATTGATGCACTGGGAAGACAACCGGGTATCAGCCAGTTGTCAACCGGTCCTGCTATTTCGAAACCCATCATCAGGGGCCTGGGTTATAACAGGCTCGTAGTTATCAACGATGGGGTAAGGCAGGAAGGACAGCAATGGGGAGATGAACATGGCATTGAGATAGATGAGCACAGTGTGCAGCGCGTGGAAATTGTGAAAGGTCCCGCTTCCCTTATTTATGGCAGTGATGCTATTGCTGGAGTGATCAATATCATTACCACTTCTCCTGTACCGGTCAATACGGTCCGGGGTAATGTGCTCATGAATTACCAGACCAATAACAGGCTGCGGTCGTTCTTTGGAAACCTTGCAGGAAACCAGGATGGTCTGAACTGGAATGCCTGGGCGAATTATAAAGCTGCCACTGATTATCAAAACAGGTATGATGGACGCGTTTATAATTCCAGGTTCAATGAACAGAATTTTGGAGGTTATATCGGCCTTAATAAATCCTGGGGATACAGCCATTTGATCTTCAGCCGCTTTAAGCAGCACCCTGGTGTAATAGAAGGAGAACGCGATGCCGGGGGGAATTTTATAAAACCACTTCCAGGAGGTGGAACTGCCATTCCATCCGCGGATGATTCCAGATCAACCAAACCGGGAATTCCTTCGCAGGAAGTACAACACCTGAAACTTACACTTGACAATAGTTTTCGTGTGGGCCGTAACCGGATTGCTTTAATCCTGGGCATTCAGGAAAATAAGAGAAAGGAATTTGGTGATGCTGACGCGCCGAAGGAAGCGGAATTATTTTTTGACCTGAATACAATCAACTACCACGCTGCCTGGCACCTGCACGACCGCAATGGCTGGAATCCATCCATCGGCATCAATGGCATGGCGCAGCAACATGTGAACCGTGCAGAGGAAGCATTGATTCCTGATTTCAGGCTATTTGATGCGGGCGCTTTTTTCTATACGCAGAAAACTTTTGGAAGAACGAGTTTTAGCGGCGGCTTGCGTTATGATCACCGCTCATTAAACAGTGAGGCCATGATGGAAGGAACTGATCAAAAGTTTGAAGACTTCCGTAAAAATTTTTCCAATATATCTGCAAGCGCAGGCATCAGTATCTCGGCAGCTGAACATTTTGTATTGAAAATAAATCTTGCACGGGGTTTCAGGGCGCCTTCCATTCCGGAACTTTCTTCCAATGGAACACACGAGGGCACCAACCGTTATGAATATGGTGTGAAAGACCTGCGTTCCGAACGCAGCCTGCAGGGCGACATCGGGGGAGAATGGAATTCTGATCACCTGTCAGTAATTGCCAATCTCTTTTATAACCGCATCAACCATTTTATTTTTTACAGTAAACTATCCGGTGTAAATGGTGGTGATTCGCTGGTGTTGGTGGATGGGGACCAGGTTCCTGCTTTTCGTTTTGGCCAGAGGGACGCCTATTTATATGGTGCGGAATTACTGGTTGACCTTCACCCGCATCCGCTGGACTGGCTGCATTGGGAAAACCGTTTTTCACTGGTAAGGGGCAAGTTTGTTGAAGGCATTGAAAACGTTGATGATCTCCCGTTAATGCCTGCACCCAGATGGGTTAGTGAATTTCGCGGTGATTTTTTAAAAGATGGAAAAACGCTGAGGGGTCTTTCCTTTTATGTGGAACTTGATCATAATTTTTCACAGGATCATCCATTCACGGCTTATAATACAGAAACAAAAACTGCCAGCTATACGCTGTTAAATGCGGGTGTCAGTGCCGATATCATGCATCGCAAAAAAACCTTATTCAGTGTGTACCTGAATGCGCTCAACCTTGGTGATGTGGCTTACCAAAGCCATTTGAGCAGGCTGAAATATGCAGCGGAAAATCCCCTCTCCGGCAGATTGGGTGTATTTAATATGGGAAGAAATTTTTCTTTGAAGGTGAATATTCCATTTGGCAGCCAATAGCCACAACCATTGGCCCTTGCTTCCTGAGTAAGATCATCCACAGTACGGCCTGGCTGTACCTGGATGATCTTTATTTTTTTATTACCGCTTCTCCCGTATAACACTCCTGGAAAAATATGGTACACTTTTTTGACTGCTTAAGGGTATGAAAGGAATTGTGATCTGTTTGGTGCTGGTGACCATGAGTACTTCAATTGGAAACACGGGAAAGACATTTTCGAATCCAAACCCGGAAAATAAAATATTCATCATCACCCTTGATGGATTCAGGTGGGAGGAAGTATTTAAAGGCGCCGATCCTTCTTTGGTGAGCGATGAGGAAAGTACTGCCGACACATCTTTTACACGGGCATTATATTGGGATGATAACGAAAACGAAAGAAGGAAAAAACTGCTCCCGTTTTTCTGGAACGTAATTGCAAGGCAGGGTGAATTGTATGGGAACAGGGATTACGGAAATTTTGTGAACGTATCCAATCCATATGCCTTATCCTATCCCGGATATAATGAACTTCTTACGGGCAAGGTTGATTATTCCATCTACGATAATAAAAAGAGAAAAAATACCAATAAGAATATCCTCCATGTATTGAACAGCACGCCCCAGTATATGGGTAAGGTTGCTGCATTTACTTCATGGGATGCATTTCCATATATACTAGATAAGAATGACCGCAATAGTTTTGTGCTGAACAGTGGTTTTCAAAAACTGGACGGCCAGAAATTATCCTCCTCACAAAATGCATTGAATAATCTCCAGGGGAAAATGGATCATGCACCAACCAGGTATGATGAACTGACATTTATTGCCTGCAAGGAATATGTTACCCGTAATAAACCCTCAGTTGTATTCCTGAGTTTCAGCGGAACGGATAATGCAGGTCATGAACGCCGTTATGACCAGTACCTCCAGGAAGCAAATAATGCAGATCGTATGATTGGTGAATTGTGGAGATTATTACAAACGATGCCGGAGTATGCAGGTAAAACAACTTTCCTGATCACAACAGATCACGGGCGGGGTAAAACAAAATCAAGCTGGGCCAATCATGGATTTTTTGTTCCTGGCTCTTCACAAACCTGGTATGCTTTGCTGGGAAATAAAGTGGTTCCGCATGGAGAAATGAAAAACAATACCCAGGTTTACCAGAAAGATCTGAACAGCCTGGTTATGGATATTCTTTCAAGAGATTAGTCATTTATATCAGTGAGTTAACCCCTTATCGGCATAGTTTTTCGGGTGATAACAGTATCAATAATATATGGCTAAATCACAAACAGAAAATAAAAAAACAGGAACTCCTGTCAAAGCAAAGCAGCCCGAAAAACGTAATGCTGAATTTGAAACCATGAGCCAGCAGCAGAACAGGTCTGGTAAAGGTCGCCAGCAGAATGGTTCAGACGGCACCGGTGTGAAAGGCAGGGGATCCAATCATTAGTTAACCTTTAAAATTTAAATTATGGCAGAGCATACAAGAGGACAAAGAAACCAGGAGAGACCAGAAGATCGTTCTGAGCAACGTAACAGGCAGCAGGGACAACAACAGGATCAAGTGAGTTCTGATAATATGTCCAGGCGTGACCGCTCATCTGATGAACTCGATGAGAAATCATCTACGATTGGAAGAGCACAAAGACAACAGTCAAGAGGTTTGTCATCAAAGGATGGTTTAACAGGAAGTGATCTTGACGGACAGGTAACCTCCTGATAACAGGAAAATAAGGGCCCGGCATAAACAAGTGTAAGGATGAGTGTGATTGGAGAGTTTATGCCGGGCTTTTTTATGTGCCAGACCAATGTATCGGCACCACTTCAAAGGAGGTTGTTGACAAGGTTCTACAACATTAATTTATAACATATGAATACGGGCAAACCTTGAGCATTAAAGCCGGGCTGAACAAGTTCGGCACAATGTTTTTAATATATTCTATGACGCTAACGATTTTTTGACTTTAAAATTTACAGTTATGGCAGAAAACAGAAATCAGGATCAGGACAGAAGCTCTAACATGGGCAATCAGTCTCAGCAAGGTCAGCAAGGACAGCAGGGAAATCAAAACCAGGATTCCCAGCGTGGTTCTGAAGGACTTGGTGGTCAAAGCCAGGGAACCAGTGGTTCTCAGAGTGGCCAGCAAGGTTCTCAGGACAGAAGCGGCTCACAAGGCTCTTCTTCTGGTCTGCAAGGTGGCGATCAGGGCCGTGGCGGCAGCTCCGGTACTGGTAACACAGGCCGTAGCGGCAGCGAAGGAAGCGACCAGGGTGGTTCTTCCCGCAGCGGACAAGGTGGTATGTAATTACCGCTTGCTCTGAAAGCCGGAGCGGGACTAAAGCGATTCTAAATTCCGCACCGCATTGTCCTGGTCTTTCAGACGATATTCAATGAGCCCTCTCAGCAGGGCTCATTGTATTTTTAAACCACTTCAAATATTTTATAATGAAAGAAGATAAAAAAAACGAGAGGCCTGCATCTTATCCAAGACCAAGCGTAACGGATAGCCAGTTAAACAATCAGGAAGAATTTGTTGCTGAACAACCGAATAAAAAAGAAGAGCAGGTTAGTGAGCCGGTTGTAAAAGAAAGAGAAAAAAAATAAGTCAAAAGTCAAAATTCAAAAGGCAAAAAGGC
Organism: uncultured bacterium; assembly: GCA_965365375.1. Lineage (GTDB taxonomy): Bacteria > Bacteroidota > Bacteroidia > Chitinophagales > Chitinophagaceae > Flavisolibacter. The sequence goes on from CBDUBK010000010.1 coordinate 6,427, forward strand.
AGAAAACGCAAATGACGCAAAGGAGAGCAAAGGAAACGCAAAGAATGTTTGAAATTGCTTTGCATCTTCTTACCGCTGCCTAAGCCATCCGCGTGCCGCTATCCTTGTGTCGCCAAAGCTTTAGCGAAGGCTAGCCCTTAGCGTTCTTGGAATTAGAATGAAGGCATGTAGGGTCGCTAATATTAAAAATAGTCGTTTCATAAACAATTAGTGGTATAGTTTAAAGATTAAGCCTTGGGGCTTCTTATTTATTTCGGAAACTAATATGTTCCGGTGATAGGCCTTTAAATAGGTGTAGTTATTGAAACATTTTTCTTTTTGCGCCTTATAAACAAGGGTAATAGTGTCAAAAGTATTGTGATTAAATTTTAAGTAAATCCGCTTTACCTGTTCGTTGGAAAAAGCATCATGATCTTGCGAAGGAATGAAGATGGGATAAATATCCACGCTGTAGTATTTTTTTAGTGGATCGTTTGGGTCGCTATTTAGAGATGCAGGAGTGTTCAATATATTTCCCCTTGAGTCAGTAACTTGCAAACTATCCAACGGATAAGAAAAAAGATTGATATCGTCGGGGTACAAATATTCCCCGTTTCCAGCATTAAGAAAATCAATCGTAAGACCTGCTCCTTCTATTCCTCGGGATTCTACACATGTTTTTCCGCAACCTATAATAGAGAGGATAACGAAAAGAATTCCCAAAAATTGGTAGTTTTTAATGTTAGTAGTTATTTCTTAAGGCTAAAAAGTATTTGAACACATGACAACCGTAGTTTCACAGTTTGATAGGCGACTTTACGGAGACAATCAATAACAGGAATCATCCGTCCGTTGCACTCATTCATTAGCGGCCAGCTTCGATTCTTTGTGCGATCATTCTATATCAAGAATATATTCTCTCCACCGCATCACTATGCTTCTCCATCACCACTTTTCTTTTCAAAGAAAGTTTGGGAGTGAGTTCACCGGTATCAATAGTCCATTCATCGGGCAGCAGTTCAAATTTTTTCACCTGCTCAACGGGATTGAAATATTTATTAAAACTGTCGATGAGGTCTTTATATAGATCCAGCACTTTCGGATGTCGGATCATTTCGAGGTTGCTCAAACTTCCGATTCCATTTTTCTCAGCCCATTCTTTCAGGTAAGGAAATGCAGGAACGATCAGTGCGCCAACGAATTTTCTTTCCGCACCCACCAGCATCACCTGTTCAATAAAAGTGGATTCTTTCAATTTGTTTTCCACCGGCAGTGGTGCTACATACTTACCACCACTGGTCTTGAACAATTCTTTTTTACGATCGGTGATCTTTAAAAATTTATTGTCTACCATGGTGCCGATGTCACCGGTATAATACCAGCCATCTTTGATAGATTCCGCTGTGAGGTCTGGCCTTTTGTAATAGCCCATCATGATATTCGGGCCCTTACAAAGGATCTCACCATCTTCGGCGATCTTCACTTCCACGTTATCGATCAAAGGTCCTACGGTTCCAAATTTTCTTTCAGATTCCGGTTCATAACGGTTCACTGCTATCACCGGTGAAGTTTCAGTAAGACCATAACCTTCCATGATCACGATCTTTGCTGCAGTGAAGATCCTGATGAGACGAACCTGGCAGGCAGCACCTCCCGTTACAATGCACTGTATATTATTTCCCAGCGCTTCCCTCCATTTACTAAAAATGAGTTTATTGGCAATGGCAAGCTGGATACGGTACCCGATCCCAAGATCTTTATTGATTTCGAATTTTTCTGCCAGTTCATGCGCCCAGAAAAACAATTTTCTTTTGACACCTGTGAGTTCCTGTCCCTTCGCCATGATCTTATCATACACTTTTTCAAGCAGGCGTGGTACAGTGGTAAACATGTTCGGCTGTACTTCCTTGAGATTGTCACCTATCGTTTCAAGACTTTCCGCGTAATAGATAGAGGCGTTCCTGAAAAGATAGATATAGGTCACCATCCTCTCGAATATATGGTTGAGCGGCAGGAAACTCAGTGACCTGGGCCGGTCCCCGGGAGGGAAACAGGGCATGCTGGCCATCACATTTGAAAGAATGTTCCGGTGTGAAAGCATCACTCCCTTGGGTGTACCTGTTGTACCCGAAGTATAGATGATTGTGAAAAGATCTTCTTCCGTGATTTTTTCTGAAATGGAACTAAGCTGTAAATAGTGCTCCTGCCTGCCAAGTGAGAGGATCTCTTTCCAGTGCGGCGCATCGTTCACATGCTCAAAACTGTAAACTTCTTTTACGGAAGGAACCTTGTTGCGCACATGCTGCACCTTGTGAAACAGGTCTTCATCATTTACAAATATGGCTTTGACCTTCGCATCGTTCAGTACAAATTCAAGATCGTTGATATGAATCGTAGGGTAGAGGGGTACCAGCACAGCACCTATTTGCTGAACGGCCAGGTCAAGGAACATCCATTCCGGGCGGTTCTTCGCGATCAGGGCGATCTTGTCACGTCCTTCGATGGACATATCATTACCGCCATAACCAAGTGCCAGCAGGCCTGTACTCAGCTGGTCAACAATGTCCTTTACTTCTGCTACGCTGTATTTTCTCCACTGGCCGCCTTCCTTGGCTGCGAAGGTGGCTTCATTACCGCCGTTTTTCATCTGGTGTTCCAGGCAATCGAATAGTCTGTGAGGATGGGTCATGGGCAATCGCTATTGACTTCCAAATTAAAGAAAAGAAGCGAGATGGAGGAGGGAGAGAAGTTCAAAGTTTAAAGTTCAAAGTTCAAAGTCGGTGTACAAGAGAATGATGTGTACTATTTAATCAGTCGGTAGTCGGTGGTGGCAGAAATCTCACCCTTTCATTACTTTATATTCATCAAAAAAATTTAACCGCAAAGGGCGCAAAGGATATCCTGAACTAAAGTCATTGACGACCTGCGCAAAGGAAGCGCTAGGGAAGTTCGAAAATTCTCTGGGAAAACCGTTTGGTCTACAATCAAAATTTATAAATCTTGATATGATAATACAAATCAAAGTTTGATGAAACTACTCACCGTCCTTCCCGTCGTAACGGCTATTCATTGAATATAAGCACGGGAGTACGGTAAGACCTTATGTAAAAATTTCACTGCAAATGAAGTTCATTATAATAATGGGGTTCATCCTCACGCCTCACGTTTCACGATTCCGTCTCACGAACAATCACCTCACTATTTCCCCTTATAATACTGGCCTGCCGGCATTTTGAAGATCCTTCCCTTCTGGAAGTTCGTGAATTTGGTATAAGTCTCTGCATTGGAACGAGACCACTGGTCGAAGGCGGAAAGATTATCAACTGGTCCGAATAACCACTGGTTATAAGCTTCGAACATGCCTTCTTTTATCAGTTGCTGGTGGTAATCAAACAAACGGAAAGGATATTTCCCTGCATAATTCGCATACCAGTCGAGGATGAAACGGGTCCTGATCATATTCAGGGTCTCAATAGTAATTCCCCTTGTGACAAGAGAAGTCTGCTTATCAAAAGTGTTGAGTACTGCTTTTGAAAATTCATTCTGTTTTTTATCATTCTTGTCCGCAAGGTCGCTGAACAGTTTTTCTTTATAGGTGCTTAATAAAATCCTTTTAATCTCGGTGGAACGCTCTGTCAGGTTCTCCATATTCACGAAGATCTCACCATAGATCAGCGGCCATACCTTGTCCTTGGTGAAATAATAATAGATCGCTGCATTGTAATAATTGCTGGCATAGGAAGGATCTACTTCAATGCCTTTCTCCCAGAGTTCAATCGCTTCATAATCCTGTTTGTCCCAAAGCAGGTCACCATATTCACTGTAAAGGGGGCCGCTGTTCGGGAATTTCTTCAGGGCTTTTTTATACATCTTTTCTCCATCCTTGGAAAGAGCCAGTGCCCTGTAGACATTTCCTGCAGCCTGGTACATCTGCACATCCAGGTCATCACGGTCAAGAACAGGCTTCACTACTTCAAGAGCCTTCGCGAATTCCCTTTTATATGTGTAGGAAAGCACAAGGTATTTATGCAGCTCGAGGTTATCCGGGTTCTGCCTGATGGCGCTGTTCAGCACTATGATGGCATTATCCCAGTCACCTGCATTCATGAAGTTTCGTGCGGTTTCCAGTGGTGAATCCTGCGCCATCACCGAAGTGAAAAAAGAAAGCCCCATGAATAAAGAAAAGATCCGTTTCATATCTGGTAAAAGTATTAAGGTAATTGGTTAGGAAATGTTAAGAAAACAGTTCAAAGTCTGGAGTTCAAAGTTCAAAGTCAGGAGTCTGTGGTCATAAGTCGGTAGCCTGAAGTCAAAAGTCAAAAGTCAAAAATCCTGGAGCCTGCTACCGACTACCATCCTTCGCTAAAGCTTGTGCCTCCGCTAAAGCTTCAGCGCACGCGGACGGCTGGCAAAGCCGACTACTGACTTCAGACTACAGATTTCAGACTAAATAGTCTCACCGTTCTCTAAACCACCAGCCTACGCTGAAGCTTCAGCTGGCAAAGCCGACTTTGAACTTTCAACTTTGAACTTGTAACTGTTCAAAGCACATGCGTCAAAAGCCCGTCCCTCAGCTTTGGTTCAAACCAGGTACTCTTTGGTGGCATCACATTCCCGCTGTCAGCAATATCAAACAACTGCTGGATGCTCACTGGATGCAAACTGAATGCCACTTTCACCTCCCCGCTGTTCACTCTTTTTTCGAGTTCGCCCAGTCCGCGGATGCCGCCTACAAAATCAACCCGGTTATCGGTACGCGGGTCTTTGATGTTCAGAAGCTTATCCAGTACGTTTTCCTGTAAGATGGTGACATCCAGAATGCCGATGGGATCATTGCGGTAACTTCCTTCCTTTGCCTTTAACCGGTACCATTGCCCATTGAGGAACATCCCAAACTGGTGAAGTGCTTCAGGCCGCACCTCGGCATCTGATTTCGAGATCTCGAAATCCGCTGATAATTTTTGAAGGAAAGCTTCATCTGTTAAACCATTGAGGTCTTTGGCCACCCGGTTATAATCCATTATGGCCAGTTCATTGGCAGGAAAGATTGTTGTCAGGAAATAACGTGCATCTTCACTGTCCTTGAATTCCTGGCTCACTTTGGCAGCAGAAGCAGCACGGTGATGACCGTCGGCTATATAGGTAAATGGAATTTTTTCTTTGAAAAGATTCGTGATGGTATCAATAGTCGCGGCACCATCCACGATCCAGATGGCATGCGTGACGCCATCATCAGCAGTAAAATTATAAACAGCAGGAAATTGTTTTTTCCAGGAACTGAAAACATCATCCAGTTCCTTCAATTCCTTACAGGCAAGGAATACATTACCCGTCTGTTCCCTGATAGCCAGCATATGGTCAATCCGGTCTTTCTCTTTTTCAGGACGCGTGAATTCATGTTTTTTAATGATGTCATTGAAATAATCATCAACAGAGGAAACACATACCAGTCCGGTCTGGCTGCGGCCTTTCCATGCTAATTCATAAATATAATAGCAGGGTTTTTCTTCCTGGAAAAGAATCTTACGGTCAATCAGCGCCTGCAGGTTTTCCTTTGCTTTCTGGTAAACTCCAGGGCTATGGATATCAATGGAAGGATCCAGGTCTACTTCAGATTTGGTAACATGGAGAAATGATAAGAGGTTACCCTGCACCGCTGCACGTGCTTCTTCAGAATTCAATACATCATAAGGCCGGGAAGCTACCTGCGCTGCATATTCATTATGCGGTCTCAGCGCCCTGAATGGTTTAATAGTTGACATGCCTGCAAAGCTATTGGCTAATAGCCAATGGCCAATGGCTGTCATCGGTTCCTAGGATTTTTTCTGGTTGAAATCCACCATCAGGTCCGTCATAGCCTGTACACTCTCTATACCCAGTGCATTATACATGGAAATCCTGAAGCCTCCTGTGGTGCGGTGACCTTTGATGCCGATCATGCCGTTTTGCTCACAGAGCCCAATAAATTCTTTTTCAAGTTCAGGATCAGCCATGGTGAATACTGCATTCATATGGCTTCGGTCTTCTTTTGCAACTGTGCCTTTGAAGACCTGGCATTGATCAAGTGTATTATAAAACAATGTGGATTTGGCCAGGTTCCTTTTTTCAGCAGCGGCCACACCACCATTCTTTTTCAGCCAGCGCAATGTGAGCATGCATACATAAATAGGAAATACCGGTGGAGTATTCAACAGGGATCCTGCTTCGATGTGATTGCGGTAATCCATCATCGTGGGAAGGGTGCGGCTTACTTTACCCAGGCATTTTTTATTCACGACCACCACATTTACACCAGCAGCACCTATATTTTTCTGTGCACCTGCATAAATCAGGTCAAAGCGGTTAAAATCGATTTGCCTGCTAAGGATATCACTGCTCATGTCTGCTACCAGGGGAACGCCTTTGTTATAAAACAGGGAGAGGTCTTGCCATTGTGTACCGTAAACTGTATTGTTACTGGTCAAATGCAGGTAGGCAACGTTTTTATCAACTTCAAATTCCTTGGGAAGAAAACGGTAACCGGATTCTTTAGAGCTGCACACTACATCTACTTTTCCAAAAAGTTTTGCTTCCCTGATGGCCTTGGCAGCCCAGATGCCTGTTTCCGTATAAGCGGCTGTTGCCTTATCGTCGAGCAGGTTCATGGGTACCTGGAAAAACTGCGTTGAGGCGCCACCGTGAAGAAAGAGGATCTCATGTTCGGCATCCAGCTGCATCAATTCGCGCAGGAGCGACATGGCTTCATCAACCACTGCCTGGAAGGTTTTGGTACGGTGACCTATCTCAAGGATGGAAAGACCTGATTCGTTATAGTTCAATAATGCGCGGCTGGCTTCTTCAAAAACTTCACGGGGCAGTATAGAAGGACCTGCGCCGAAGTTGTGTACTGTGTTCATGGAGAGCAAAAATACGGAAAGCCATTAGCCAATGGCCAAAAGCATTTCACGCAAAGATGCAAAGGGAAAAAGACGCCAAATCGAATCTTTGATTCTATTCATTCAGAGGCACGCGAGGGTAGGTATTACTCACCGACTACTGACTTTGGACTATTCTCTCAAACATATCATTCTCTAGACCGCTGACTTTGAACTTTGAACTTTGAACTACTCTTCCTCTTTTCTCCCAATCATCTCCCTGCTTCTCCAGGCCATGTTGAGTGTTTCAAATTCTTTGATTTCAGCTTCAGTAAAATCTTTGTTCACCAGTTTACCAAGATCCGGCTGGCCCGCATCCACCCAGGCCGTGTACCAGAAACAGGCAACGGCATAAATGGATTGCCGCATCCTTCTTTCCACCATACCCTTCATGCTGTTGTCATAAGCACGGCAGAATTCCGAACTGTACTGCCTGATGATCACTCCATTTCTTTCTTCAAAGGAAAATTTGCGGTCTGCGGGAAAACTTGCTGTCAGTTGTTTTTCAAATTTGAGCACCGTGTCTGCCGCCAGCGCGCTTTCCAGTACCCGCTTCCAGGTGAAGCCCGGCGGGTCGTTGAGATAATCTGCTTTGCCCACAAAAAAATCCCATTCTTCTTCTGCCAGCAGTTCCGGTATCCGGCTTTCCCAGAAACCATGAATGCCTTTCTGCCCGGTGAACTGCCCGTTATGATTACTGCTGGCATGCAATGGCACATGGGCATCAGCGATATAGTGCCCGATCTCCGCGGAAAGTTTTAGTATGCCCACCTGGTCCTTTTCCCTGAAAGCATGAACCAGCCTGCGGTGCATCACCTGGATCCACCAGGGCACGATACCATGTTTCCGGAGACTGTCAATGGTATATTTCGCCACGGCCTCTTCCCATTTTCGCGGTAAAGAATCAAAAGGGTAGCTGCCATATTTATCAAGATCGAGGTAATGACGCGGACCTTCATCAGCAACGAGATACCTTCTTTTATCCGGGTCAATCGCATGTTCGCCAAGAAAACCTGCATGCAGTTTATAGAGCACCATCATCTCCGGGGGAAGGAGAAACACTGCCTGGTAATTGATCTTACGGTGACCATAAAATCCCCAGCCGTAAATAAAGTTCGAGATGCGGTGCAGTTCGATGTGTGTTGGAAGGAACCG
>CBDUBK010000011.1:0-14000 GCA_965365375.1 uncultured bacterium
GTTATAAAGTGGCAAAAGGTGACAATAATACGGTTCGTATTGATATAGATGGCAGGTTGTATACCCCCCAGGAAATTTCTGCCATGGTACTTCAGAAAATGAAAAAAACTGCCGAAGACTACCTCGGTCAGGAGGTAACGGATGCCGTCATTACGGTTCCGGCCTACTTCAACGATGCCCAGCGCCAGGCAACCAAGGAAGCCGGTGAGATCGCGGGTCTGAATGTGCGCAGGATCGTAAACGAGCCTACTGCCGCTGCCCTGGCTTATGGCCTGGATAAAGGCGGAAAGGACCATCATATCGCTGTCTTCGACCTTGGCGGTGGTACTTTTGATATTTCCGTTCTTGAGCTGGGTGATGGTGTGTTCGAAGTGAAATCCACCAATGGTGATACCCATCTTGGTGGTGATGATTTTGATAAAGTGATCATGGACTGGCTGGCGGAAGAATTCAAAAAAGATGAGAATGTGGACCTCCGCAAGGATCCGATGGCTTTGCAGCGTTTGAAAGAAGCTTCTGAAAAAGCAAAAGTGGAATTGTCTTCTTCTTCTGAAACCGAGATCAACCTTCCTTATATTACCGCGGTGGATGGCGTACCCAAACACCTCGTTAAAAAAATATCAAGGGCCAAGTTTGAACAGCTGGCCGACAGCCTTTTTGCACGTTGTCTCAAACCCTGTGAGCAGGCTTTGAAAGACGCGGGACTTTCTACTTCTCAAATTGATGAAGTGATACTGGTAGGTGGTTCTACCCGTATACCTAAAGTGCAGGAGATCGTTGAAAAGTTCTTTGGTAAAAAACCTAACAAAGGCGTGAATCCTGATGAAGTGGTTGCCGTGGGTGCAGCGATCCAGGGTGCCGTTCTTACCGGTGAAGTGAAAGATGTATTGCTCCTCGACGTTACACCACTTAACCTGGGTATTGAAACCTATGGTGGTGTGATGACAACCATGATCCCATCCAACACCACCATACCTACCAAAAAATCCGAGACCTTCTCTACGGCTTCGGACAACCAGCCAGGCGTACAGATCCATGTATTGCAGGGAGAAAGACCTATGGCCAACCAGAATAAGAGCCTGGGTATTTTTAACCTGGATGGTATTCCGCCGGCACCAAGGGGTGTACCCCAGATCGAAGTGATCTTTGATATTGATGCCAATGGTATCCTTCATGTAACCGCTAAGGATAAGGGTACTGGCAAGGAACAAAAGATCCGTATAGAAGCAGGTAGTGGTTTGAGCAAGGAAGAAGTGGAAAGGATGAAGGCGGAAGCAAAAGCCAATGAAGCAACAGATAAGGCCGAGCGCGAAAAAGTTGAAAAACTCAACCAGGCCGACAGCCTGATCTTCCAGACAGAAAAACAACTGAAAGATTATGGCGATAAGATCCCTGCAGATAAAAAAGCACCGATCGAATCTGCTCTTGCCAAATTAAAAGAGGCACATAAATCACAGGACCTTGCGGTGATCGATCCTGCTGTAGCAGAATTGAACAATGCATGGACTGCTGCCAGCGAGGAATTGTATAAGGCCAGCCAGCAGGCAGGTGGACCACAACAGCCGGGTGCTGATGGTGGCCAGCAGCAAAATGCAGGCGGCTCCAGTGAGAATGTAACAGATGCTGAATACGAAGAAGTGAAATAAGGTCAACAGGCCTGAAGATAAAACCCCGCACTACGCGGGGTTTTATTATTTATAACCTGATATGATGAAGGTAAAGGGATGCCCTTTCCGCTTCCGTTGGCAGAATTGGTTGATGATGATATTTGCTTAGCCGTTGGTGCGAATCATTTTTTCTTGAAGCCTCCTACCTGGTGCAGCAAACGGTTATGCGTGATGGAGTGACCCTGTTCGTGTTCCTCTTCGCTGCCCAGGAAAGTTTCCTGGTCCTCCTCGTCAAGTTCCTCCCAAAATTCCTTCCCGCTTTCATAGGATTCAAGAACAGCTTTAGCTTCTTCGAGTATAAACTCATCGTTGCAGCTATCCACCAGGGTGTGCAGCTTCTGTTTCAAATCTGGGTTCATATAAAACGGTTTCTTTAAAGTTAAACAATTCATTTCTAAGAAAACAGCCTATTGTATGAATGTGTTTCCTTATAATTCAAGATAGAAATATTGAAAACGATGGGAGATCGTTAGGACATGATTTGGCATGTCGTTTCAAAACAAACTTCAAACGGTATAGTAAGAGTCTCTTAACATACCCCTCAATGCAATATCAGGTTGCACTAAAGGCAGGTTCAAATGCAAGCCGTAATACACAATTTGTTCAGCGAAGAAATATACCAATTACACACCTTCTAAATCCCTCTCAAATTTGAAGCGTCCAGGTTCGTTCAACTCAATACAACCTACAGATCGCCAAAAATGATCCAACCAAAAACATTATCCATCCGGAATCTCCTGGACACTGTGCCTTAGGCATGTCCCTACCTGATAACATAATCACCATACCATATTTAACACCGCTCATTTGCAGTTTGACACCTCATGGTTTAGTTTAGCGTCATCCCATGAGATACGTTTTCCTTTTTGCTTTCATCTTCATACTCTTTACCACCGGTTTCAGAGGTCCGCATAAATTTGCGGGTACTCTCGAAAAACCATGGGATACACTTGCTCCACGATTTAAGGCAATGGAGCATAAGGCTAAAAACATCATGCATACGGATGGAGCCGTTTCGCTGCTCACGGGGCTGGATAATAATTTATTCCTGGCAGATACTGCTGCAAAAAAAGCCTATCTCTACCTGGAAACCAGGGTTGGGAATTTTACCAGTGATACGGCCAACAGGGTCCCGCTGAACATCAGTATCGTGATCGACCGGAGCGGTTCCATGCAGGGAATTAAAATGGGGCAGGCGAAACGTGCTGCAAGAACCATCATTGACAAGTTGCACCCTGATGATTATGTTAGCATTGTGATCTATGATAATAACGTGGACAGTGTGCAATCACCCATACAGGCTAAAGACAAACAGGCGATCCGCAAAAAAATAGACGGCATAGCGCCGAGAGGCAGTACAAATCTTTGGGGTGGTTCTGAAATGGGTTATGATTTTGTAAAAAGAAATTACAAAGAGGGTTGTGTGAACAGGGTTTTATTGATCAGTGATGGTATTGCCAATACAGGGCTTACCGATTCAACACTGATCCGCCTGAAGGTCCGCTACTTCAAGGATGAAGAAGGAATCACGATCTCAACATTCGGGGTAGGATACGATTACAACGAAAGCCTGATGACAGATATGGCAGAAACAGGAGCCGGTAACTATTATTTTATTGATGCGGCTGAAAAACTCACCGGCATCTTTGAAAAAGAACTTGCCGGTCTTTTGATGCTTGCCGCCAGGGATGCCGAGATCAGGATCAATATGCCTGAAGGGGTAAAACTTGAAAAAGGATATCCGCTGCGCTATAGCCAGAAAGGCAATGAGATCAGCATCAAACTGCGGGATCTTTTTGCCAATGATTCAAAAGGAATGCTGCTCAGTTTTGACCTGGATAAAAACAGGGATGCATCAATGGAATTCATTACAACACTCGATTATTTTGACACCCGTTCCAAAACAAGAAAGCAACTTGTAAACCACAACAGTCTTAGCGCTGCCCGCAATACAGGTGAATACCAGAAATGGTTCAACCAGTACGTGAGAGAACAGCAGGTGCTTTATACCTCCAACGAATTGCTGGAAAAGGCAATGAGCCTGGTAGACAGGGGAGACATGGTTGGCGCCAGGAAAGCGCTTCAGAACAGCATTCAATACCTTTCTTATTTTCCCGAATACATTAAGAATTCTTCAGAACTGCAAAGAATGGATTCCATCATTATGGAATACAGCGCAAGAATGACACCTGTGCAGGTGATTCATGCAGATACACTCAAAAAAATACAGAAAACAAATAAGGCAGCCAGCTACAGGCTCAGGCAGAAAAAGCAATAAAAAAAGCCGGCAGGGCCGGCTGTAATATCTTTTTAACGATGGATCAGATAATATCCATTGCCAGGACAAAAAACGTGGTCACAAAAGGAAGGATCAGCGTGAGCCATGGCCAGTGTGTGAAAATGGCAAATGCCAGCGCTGCAGTGGATATCAAGAACAATAACCAATATAAACCAGTGTTCCTTTTACGTACTTCCATCGGATTAATTTTGCGCAAAAATAGGGCAGGGATTCTATTTTCCCGCATCATAACCCAAAAACAATTTCAGGGCCGGGGGCAATCATTAAAAGCTTTTATTATTTTCGTCGCATATTGTGTCTGTCGGACACGACCGAAAGCATTGAAATATTGAACTTGATGAAAATTGATTTTTACCTGCGTTTTCACACGCAATTCGGTCAAACGCTTGCTATTGCCGGGAACCTGCCTTCACTTGGAAATGATGATCTGAACCAGGCGCTTCCCATGATTTTTTTCAATAACGAGTTTTGGCACGCTTCCATAGAGATAGATCCTGCAGGTATTGATGCCTTGCAATACCGTTATATTTTCATCGATGAAAAAGGCAGCCACAAAAAAGAAGCGGAGAAAGACCGGCAGATCGATCTTAAGAAACTTCATGGTGATGTAGTGGCCATAGATACCTGGAATGATGAAAGCTCCGTTGAAAATGCCTTCCTAACCGCCCCATTCACGGAAGTTTTTTTCAGGGAGCATAAAAAGGTCAAACATAAAAAACACGAAAATTTTACCCACCAGTTCAAAGTAAAAGCGCCCATGCTTTCACCCGACGAGGTGGTATTTATAGCCGGCAGTGCGGAACATCTCAACAACTGGTCAACAGATGATCCCATACTCCTGCACAAAAAAGGTTCCTGGTGGACTGCCAACCTTGAGATCACTCCATCGGAATTTGCATTGAGTTATAAATACGGAGTTTATAATACCAAAACCGGGATCGCGGAATTTGAAGCTGGTGATAACCGCATTCTCCATAATGATGGATCCATCGAAAAAAGAACGGTAATCCATGATGGTTTTCTCCGCACACCCTCCATCCAGTGGAAAGGTGCAGGACTTGCCATTCCCGTATTCAGCCTGCGATCGTCCAATGGTTTTGGAGTAGGGGAGTTCGCTGATATCAAATTGCTTGTTGACTGGTCAGTTGAAGCAGGACTTAAAGTCATCCAGCTATTGCCGATCAATGATACTACTGCTACCTATACATGGAAAGATTCTTATCCCTATGCAGCTATCTCGGCTTTCGCCCTGCACCCGATCTATATCAACCTGCAAAAAGTTGCCGGTAAAAAGAATGAGCGCATTGTAAAAGCACTGGCAAAAAAACAAAAGCAGCTCAACAACCTGCCTGAAATTGATTATGAACAGGTGATACATTTCAAGACCAATGCCCTGAGGGAATTGTTTGACATTGATGGAATGGGATTTTTGAAGGAAGAAGGTTTCAGGGAATTTTTTGAAGACAACCAGGTTTGGCTGGTACCGTATGCGGCCTTTTGTTACCTGCGTGATAAATACGGCACTTCCGATTATTCCAAATGGAAAACCCACTCAGTTTATTCGGAAGAAGAAGTTGAAAAATTATGCAGTCCGCGTTCCAAAACGTTTGCACAAATCGCCTTTCATTTATATGTGCAGTATCACCTGCACCTGCAGTTAAAGGAAGCATCTGATTATGCACATAAAAAAGGAATCGCTTTCAAGGGTGATATACCAATCGGCATTTACCGTTATGGCTGTGATGCATGGACAGCCCCGGGCTTATATAACATGGATAAACAGGCCGGTGCCCCTCCTGATGATTTTACCATCAAGGGACAGAACTGGGGATTCCCAACTTACAACTGGAAGAAAATGGAGGAAGACCATTTTGAATGGTGGCGCCAGCGTTTCCACCAGATGAGCAATTATTTTGATGCCTTCCGTATAGACCATATACTCGGTTTCTTCCGCATCTGGAGTATTCCTGTTGATGCGGTGGAAGGGATTATGGGCCGGTTTATTCCTGCACTGCCAGTACACGTTTCAGAATTTGGTGAAAGAGGTATCTGGTTTGACCATGACCGCTATTGCAAACCTTATATCGTTGACGAAATACTGAACAGTATTTTTGGACAGCAGGTTGAATTTGTAAAAACACATTTCCTCCAGCCATCAGTCCAGGGCAGGTACCAGCTTAAGGAAGATTTCAATACCCAGGTTAAGATCCAGTCATGGTTTGATGCCCAGGATGAAACGGATGAAAATAAATTGATCCGACAGGGATTGTTTGATTTAACAACGAATGTGCTTTTGTTTGAAGAACCCGGATCTGGCCAGACAAAATATCATTTCAGGATCCTGATCGAGAACACTTCCTCCTTCCGGCACCTTGATGAATCCACGAGGAATAAATTGAATGATCTCTACATCAATTATTTCTACCGCCGCCAGGATGGGTTCTGGAAAGAGGAAGCAATGAAAAAATTACCCGCACTCAAAGATGCTACCAGCATGCTGATCTGCGGCGAGGACCTGGGCATGGTGCCGCATTCTGTACCGGAGGTGATGCAGCAGCTGGGTATTCTCAGTTTAGAGATCCAGCGTATGCCAAAAAACCCGCAAACAGAATTTTTTCATCCGAAAGATGCACCTTATCTCTCTGTAGTCACTCCATCCTCCCACGACATGAGCACTATCAGGGGATGGTGGGAAGAAAGCAGGGAAAAGACCCAGCGCTTTTTTAATACCATTCTTGGAGAACAGGGAACCGCGCCGTATTTCTGCGAACCCTGGATCAACAGGGCTATTGTATTACAGCATCTTTATGCTCCATCAATGCTGAGTGTTTTCCAGTTACAGGACCTGCTGGGTATGAATGAAAACCTAAGGAGGGAAAACCCGAAAGAAGAAAGGATCAATGATCCCGCCAACTCAAGCCATTACTGGAATTACCGGATGCATTTGCCACTGGAACAACTGGTAAAAGAAAAAGAATTCAACAGGGAGCTGAAAGATTATATTGTGAATAGCGGCAGGGGGTGAGATCGTGAATGGTGAATGGTGAATGGCGAATAGTGTGAATGACTGGCACTACGTACAAGGGAATTAATTATGTATTGCAGATTCAATGATCAGGAACAAAATATTCATCTAAAACATAAACAAATGGTTCTCTGAAAAGTTAATTCACCATTGACCATTCACCATTGACGATACAATTCTACCATGAAAGTTTCCCATTACCATTTCAACCTCAAATTCAAATATCCTTTCGGGATTTCGAAAGGGACCAAGACCCACCAGCCTACTTTTATTGTTGAACTGGAACACCTCGGGTGGAAAGGTTATGGAGAAGCGCCGGCCATTACATATTATCATATTCCTGTTGAAAAGATGGCGGAAGACCTGGAGCGGAAAAAGATCTTTGTTGAAAAATTTGCTTTTACCGAACCGGAAAGATGGTGGCATTACCTGCATCATTTGTTTCCTGCCAATCCCTTTCTTGTATGCGCACTTGACATGGCCGGCTGGGACCTTTACGGCAAAATGAAAAACCGGGAATTAAAAGATTTCTGGAAACCTGAAAATGCAAAACAACCGGTTTGTGACTATACCATTGGTATTGATACCATTGATAAAATGGTAGAAAAACTCAAAGAGAAACCATGGCCGATCTACAAGATCAAATTGGGCACAGAAAACGATATCGGCATCCTGGAGCAGTTACGCAAACATACTGATGCCGTCTTCCGCATAGATGCCAATGCCGCCTGGAAAGCTGAAGAAGCATTGGAGAAGATCAAAGTTTTCAAAGAAATGAATGTGGAGTTCATTGAACAGCCTCTTGCCAAAGATGACTGGGAGGGCATGAAATACCTTTTTGAACATTCACCCTTACCCTTATACGCGGATGAATCCTGTGTAAAGGAAGAAGATGTGGAAAAATGTCACCTGCACTTTCATGGTATCAATATCAAACTTACCAAATGCAGTGGCATTACACCTGCCCTGCGCATGATCGAAAGGGCCAGGCAACTTGACCTGGGCATTATGGTAGGCGCCATGAATGAGTCAACCCTGGGATCGGCAGCCATAGCGCACCTGGCCCCATTGGTTGATCATATTGATGCCGATGGCCCTTTGCTGCTGGAAGAAGACCTGGCAACGGGTCTGGATTACCTCGACGATGGGAACATCATTACATCGGGAAGACCCGGACTCGGAATCATATATGAAGGGCATTTCAGCAGGAACCTTGTTTCTTAAGCAGGCTGGTACTAAAATTAATTTTGCCTGGTAATTGTTCGAATAGATTAACCGCTAAGGGCGCTAAAGGCCCGGCCTTTGCAAACTGAACACCGGTTGGTACAGCGCAAGCCATCAGCGTGCCGCTGACCGCGTGCGGCCGACAGTGTGCCGCCGAAGCTTCAGCGGAGGCGCTAGCTTTAGCGAAGGCAAGTTCCTTCGCCGCCTTGCGTTTAGATTATTTATTATAAAAAGACAGTAACAATTCACTACAGTCTGCCCTGCATCAGGTACCGCACAATTACGGCCTAAAATTTGCGTTCTCTGTTCAAACACCCCCCGTGCAAAAACTATTTTTCTGCCTCATTGCAACTTTTGCAAGCTTTCTTTCATATGCCCAGCTGCAACTGGGAGTTTTTGGTGGTCTCTCCAATTACCAGGGTGACCTCGTTGACAAAATTTACCAGTCGCCCAAAGCTGCTTTCGGCATAACCGTAGGCTACGAGATCAGTAACCGGTTCAATATCCGGGCAGGTCTCACATTCGCCAAAGTTGCCGGTGCAGACAGTCTCAATGAAAAAGATTACCTGCGCATGCGCAACCTTAGTTTTCAATCTCCTATTACTGAATTGAGCGTGGTTGGCGAATTCAACACCCTCAATATGGAAATCCACAGGTGGTCGCCTTATTTGTTTGGAGGGCTTGCGCTGTATCACTTTAATCCATACACACTCGACCAGAATAATAACCGGGTTTTCCTGCAGCCACTTGGAACAGAAGGCCAGGGACTTGCAGGATATGAAGCTTCTGACCTATATGCACGCACCCAGCTTGCGATTCCTTTCGGCGGCGGTATCAAATACAATATCAGCAGCAATTTCAGGATAGCGCTGGAGGTAGGTATGCGTAAATTATTTACCGACTACCTGGATGATGTAAGTGGAAATTATGCGGACCCAAATGATCTGCTCGCTAACCGTGGACCATTATCTGTTGATCTTTCTTACAGGGAAGATGAAATGCCCGGTGGCAATCCAATCTATCCAGCAAAGGGAGACCAGCGTGGCAGTCCTAAATACAAGGATTATTATTATTTCACAGGCCTCCACCTGGTGTACAGGTTGCCCGAAGGCCGGGGTGGCAGCAGGGCCGCTAAAAAAAGCGGTTATGGTTGTCCTACAGTATTTTAATCAATCATCCTGCTGATTTTAAACATTTTTATCACGGCCCCCGGTTTTACCTTTGCGGGGCAATGGCATATAAAAATCAACAGCAATTTATAGAGGCAATAGAAAAGGCAGGAGAGCTGGTCCGCATCAAAACCTTTGTTGACCCCAAACTTGAAATTTCTGAGATCACCGACAGGATCAGTAAAACTCCCGGCGGAGGTAAGGCCCTTCTTTTTGAAAATACCGGCTATCCTTTCCCGGTACTCATGAACGCTTATGGAAGTGAAAAAAGAATGTGTATGGCACTCGGTGTGCAGCACCTGGATGATGTTGCCAAAGAGATCGAGAAGCTTTTTCACATGCTTTCTGCTCCTAAGGAAAACATTCTTGATAAATTAAAACTGCTTCCCAAATTAGGACAGTTTGCAAGCTGGATGCCTAAGGTGCGTTCCGGCCGGGGCGAATGCCAGGAAGTGATCTGGCAGGGCGAACAGGCCGATATCACCAGACTGCCGGTGATCACCTGCTGGCCTAAGGATGGTGGGCCATTCGTAACCCTTCCCATTATCCATACCAAGGATCCCAATACCAATTCACGAAATGTAGGTATGTACCGCATGCAGGTTTATGGACCGCAGCTAACTGGTATGCACTGGCACAAGCACAAGGTATCCGCAAAACATTTCAACGAATATAAAAAACTTGGAAAGCGCATGCCCGTTGCGGTTGCACTTGGCGGTGATCCAGTATATGCTTATTCAGCCACTGCGCCACTTCCCGAAAATGTGGATGAATACATGCTCGCCGGTTTTCTTCGCAAGAAGAAAGTTGAGCTGGTCAAATGTATCACGCAGCCTGATGTGGAAGTGCCCGCTGATGCTGATTTTATTATTGAAGGTTATGTAGATCCCAATGATGAATTGATCTGGGAAGGACCGTTCGGTGATCACACAGGATATTATTCACTGCCTGACTGGTATCCCCGTTTTCACATCACCTGCATTACGCACAGGCAGAATCCAGTGTATCCCGCCACCATTGTAGGCATACCACCGCAGGAAGATGCCTGGCTGGGCAAGGCTACGGAAAGGATCTTCCTTGCACCGATGAAGATGACCATGATCCCCGAAATCATTGACATGGACATGCCTGTTGAAGGTGTTTTTCATAACCTTGTGATCGCGCAGGTAAAAAAAGATTATGCAGGACAGGGACAAAAAGTAATGAATGCCATGTGGGGTGCAGGACAGATGATGTTCAACAAGATCCTGGTAATGGTAGATGAACATGTGAAGATCCAGGATTATGAAGCGCTCGCAAGGTATGTATTCAAAAATCTTGATCCGGCTATGGATATTTATTTTTCACAGGGACCAATGGATGTGCTGGATCACAGTTGCAGCAAACTTGGATTTGGGGGTAAGATGTGCATTGACGGCAGCGCCAAATTTGAAGAAGAAAGGAATGAAGACAGTGCCTGGTCTACTGAAACTTCCGACCTGGCCGCCCTCTTACCTGCAAAATTCAGTGAGATCCATAAAGTAAACCAGGACCTTCTTAAAAAAGACATCCCGGTGCTGGTAGTATCTGTTGAAAAAAACAGGAAGAACCATGTGCGTGAACTTCACCAGGCCTTAGGCGAACTCAAAGAAATGGAAGCCATCAAGATGGTCCTCTATGTAGAGCATACGGTTGACGCGGGCGACCTGGGTGTTTCTCTCTGGAGAGTTTGCAACAATCTCGATCCCAAAAGAGACTATACCCTGGTGCAGAGGCCTTCGCTGGTCAATGAAAATAAATCTTATTCCTGCATGGGTCTCGATGGTACTTTAAAGACAAAAGCTTTTGACAATTTCTACCGCGACTGGCCTAACATTATCGTTTCGGATGATGCCACAATCAAGTCTGTTAATGAAAAATGGGAAAAGCTGGGACTTGGTGAATTTTTACCATCACCATCGCTTAAATTTAAAGGCCAGATCTATGGGGAAGAAGCCGTAGTTCAACACTAAATCGAAACATATGAACCAGGAATACATTACTGCTGCAGGTAAGGTGATCGTGGAAAAGAATGTATTGTATGTGCGGACACAAAAAAATCATTTCACCCAAACAGCTTTTTTTGAATTTTTACCACTCATTTTATTAGCGGTTCCCATTATTCACCTGGTTTATTTTGATAATAATCCCAGATGGTATTTGCGTATGTTCCTTTACGTGAGTTTATTCAGTATGTATGGTTACAAAATGTTTTATGCGCTCTTTAAAAAAAGTTTTGCTTCCCGCATTCCGGTGGCGCGCATAAAATCCTTCGAGGTCAAACCAGATGAAACAGCATCAGGCCTGGAAACAAACCTTTTGTTGCATTTGAATTCCGGCAGAATCAGGACGATTGTGTTCAGAACAAGGGAACACCAGTGGGAACCATTAACCGAATATTTGTCCCAACACATTCCTTCCACCCAACTGGCGCATTGAAAGAATCCATTCAAATATTAATGACAGGCGCAGGTGCACCCGGGGCGCCGGGTATATTGCATTGCCTCAAACAGGATCCACGACTCCGGATCATAGCGGCAGATGCTGATCCCATGGCAACAGGTAGATACCTGGCTGATGAATTCGTACAAATACCCGCAGCTTCAGATGCAGGTTTCATACAAGCATTAATGGATGTTTGCAGGCAGAAAAACATCAGTATAATCTTACCACTTGTTACAAGGGAACTTTTTTTATTCAGCGCTCACAGGGAGGAATTTTTATCGATAGGAACACGGATCATCGTGTCATCCCGTGAAGCAGTTGAGCTTTCCAACAACAAATCAAACTGCTACCGGCTGCTGCAATCAAAAGGCATGAAGCTTCCGGACTTTCATGTAGTGAATAACCTGGAAGCATTTATTCATGCGGCATTTGAACTGGGCCACCCGGGACAGTCATTTTGTTTTAAACCCTCCGTGTCCAACGGGAGCAGGGGAGTGCGCATAGTTTCTGATTCACTGGATGAACATCACCAGCTTTTTCATGAGAAACCTTACAACCTCAACATCACCTATGCCCATGCCCTGCAGATCCTATCCTGCAAACCCTTTCCTGAATTACTGGTATCAGAATATCTGCCCGGTGAAGAATATTCAATTGACTGCCTGGCGAATCATGGCCAGACCATCATAGCTGTACCAAGAATCCGTAAAAAAATGATCAATGGAATCAGCGTACAGGGAAGTTTTGTAAAAGATGAAGCCATTATTGAACAGTGCAGCCAGATCATAAGCATGCTTCAGCTCCATGGCAATATCGGTATCCAGCTCAAAAGATCTGCAAAAGGTGAAGCCTTGCTGCTCGAGATCAACCCCAGGGTGCAGGGCACCATTGTTTCCGCACTGGGTGCTGGCATCAATCTTCCGCTGCTGGCCATAAAAATGGAGCTTGGTGAAAATATCAAGCCTGGAGAACTGGAAGTAAAATGGGGTACCTCTTTTTCACGCTACTGGACGGAAGTTTATTATTGATATTTTACCGTTTTTTCTGCCTGCTCTAATCATATGCTAAAATCCATCATGGTTTCCGTGGAATAAGCACGATAACGTATATTGCCTCAATGAAAAAATCTGTATGGCTTTCTCTCCTGGCAGCTGTTGGTTTCGCAGCCTGCAGCCCGGGAGCCCGTTCCAAAAACCAGGTAACCTATACACCAGCTACTGAAAACACTTTGCTTTGGCGCATATCGGGCAACGGCCTTTCCAAACCTTCCTATTTGTTCGGCACCATGCACATGATCTGCGCGAATGACATAGGTGTGAGTGACAGCCTTAAAAAAGCCATCAGCCAGGCAGATAAAGTGTACCTGGAACTTGATATGGATGATATGCTGGGCATGATGCTCTCTGCCATGACCAAGATGACCATGCGGGGTGATACTACATTGTCTGACCTTCTTTCCCCTGAAGAATATAAAAAAGTCAAAACATTTTTTGAAGAAAAGAGCGGGGGACTGATGCCCTTCTCGGTGATGGAGAAATTCAAACCCCTGCTGGTGGGCTCCATGGTGGTAGAACAAATGCAATCCTGCGAAAACATGATTGTGATGGAACAACTGGTAATGAATGAAGCAGGCAAACACCAGAAAGAGATCGAGGGACTGGAGACGATAGACTTCCAGCTGGGGATATTTGACAAGATACCTTATAAGACCCAGGCAAAACAATTACTCAAAATGGTGGAAGAATCGGGTAAGGAAGGGGATGATACTGAAATGAAGATCCTCACGGATGCCTACCGTAACCAGGAGTTGAACAAGATGCTCGAGCTTACAATGAATGAAAAAAGCATCGAAGGATTCACGGATGTTTTACTCTACGACCGCAACGAAAACTGGGCACAGAAGCTAAAAGGCCTGATGTCTGAAAACGCACTGGTGATCGCGGTTGGTGCCGGGCATCTGCCAGGAGAAAGAGGCGTGATCAATCTTTTGAGAAAAGCCGGTTATAAAGTAGAGCCGGTGAAGAATGAAATGATTATTACCCGGAAGGCGGAGGAGATTTAAGAAAAGGCCATTGGCTTTTGGCTATTTGCGGGGGCGGTTCAGATAATAGCGGGTGCACGTAGGGACATGGCGACGGCATTTCAGGAATGGA
>CBDUBK010000012.1:0-13669 GCA_965365375.1 uncultured bacterium
TGTAAAGACCTCGTTACTGTCACTGAAATTCATACCCGCCTGCAGGATATTGTATAACCTGCGGCTTCCTGTTTTAAAAGCAGCGTTGGCATTCACCAGTTCATCCGAATAAAATGAAAGTTTATGATAGCCCTTGAATACAATGTTGATCAGTCCAATACCCAAACCTTCTGATGTATCAGAAATATTGATCAACCCGATCTGAACCCCTTTTACATGTTTCGCATAATTGATCACGCCACTGACCTGCACACCGTTGAGTGTTCGGTTACTGAAATTCATCACTCCCGCCACCTGTACACCACTTACATCCCTCCTGGCAAAATTTCCCACACCACCCACCTGCACACCATTCACTTCTTCCGTTACATGATTATATACTCCACCTACCTGGAATCCGGTCATTTTTCCTTTTACCATGTTATTGACACCGGCAGCCTGGAATCCGATCACAGAATCCAGCACCGTATTATTGATGCCTGCCACCTGGAAGCCATGCATATATCCACCAACAATATTGAACAAGCCGGCAGACTGGAAATACCTGACACTCTTTTTATCGATATTAAACAGGCCGCCTATTTCAACTCCATCCACACCTCCGTTGTATCCGCCAAACAGGTTGAGAGAAAAATGATTGATCACCTGTGGGCTTAACTGTCCATGCGTACCCAGGCCCGGCGTAATAGAAAGCTGGAAGGGCCTGGTTGCGAAAAAATTCCGGATGTTCAATCCCTGGATCTTTTGCTGTGATGTGGCGAGCCAGCCACCCATTCTTGTTTTTTCCACTTTCACAGAATCTGTTCTTGTATAAGTGTATTCTACAATGGAGGAATCTGCCTGCTGCACCCGAAGTTTAAGTTCTTCGGGGGCGAAATAATCGTCAGGACCAATGATCGTATATTCTCCTGAAGTCCGCGGCATAAGCGTAACCGTTACCTGCTGGTTGAAGCCCGGGTCGAGTACAAAACTGGTATCACGGTAATATTCCTTACTTACAGTGAGATATAATTTTTTATTTTTTTGCCTGAAGCGCAGCTTGAAAAATCCATTGGTATTGGTAAGTGTTGAAATCAGTAAACTCGTTTCGTAGATACTGGCATTGGGGATCCAGTCACCGGTACCGTCATCCAGCACATAACCGCTTACCTGGTAAAATTTATCTTCTGCTGCAGCTTTATTGGTTACAACTGTCAGCCTTACAGGAGTTTTTCTGATAATAATATAATTACCGCTCTCCCTGAATTCATAATGATCGGGTAATAATAATTCCAGCCATTGTTTAACCGTTTTGGTGGATGAAGCCATGGTAACAAGGCTGTCCTTCTTCACAATATTGCTATGATAAGAAAAGTAAAAATTTCCCTTATTGCTCAGGATCTCCAGCACATGATCAAGTCTCTGGCGGTTCAGCTCCATAGACACAGGCTGGTTGAGTAAAGACTGCCCGCTTACTGTTATAAAAAGGCCCATGCATAATAACAGGGCCATGAAATGAATTTTCATATTGATGATTCTAACGCAAAATGATATTATTTCCCTGGCGTAATACCTGGATGTTGTATGAATTGAAGGTTTCCCTGATGATATCGAGGATCACATCGATGGATTCGTTGGAGAAAGTAACATCCAGGGGAAGGTTTTTCAGTTCGTTCCTCTCTATCGTGATCTGTACATCGTAGGCTTCATTCAGCACGGAAACCAGTTTCCAAAGCGGTGTATTATCGCAAACGAATTCCCTGCTCCGATAATGATTGTACAATTGCTCTTCTTCGATTTTTGGCACCATTAAAGAATCCTGCTTCGAGATGACAATTTTTTGCCTTGGGCGAAGTTCAACGGACTGCTGGCCGCGGATCACTCTTACCAGCCCGGTTTCCACTATCACTTCTGTGATACCATTTACAGATTTGATGTTGAATGAAGTTCCCAACACTACTACCCTCACATCATTCACTATTACTTCGAAGGGCTTTTTGCTGTCCGGCTTCACACTGAAAAAAGCTTCACCCTGGAGTTTTACCGGTCTTTGATTTCCCTTGAATGATTCCGGGTAGGACAGGCTTGAGTTTTTGTTCAGGGTAATTACCGAACCATCAGGCAAAGTATCAGTCAGTACGGTATCGCCGGAATTTACTGCCAGCTGCTGTGGTTCTTTTTCGTTGGTGAAAATGATGTAACCCAACAGCGCGATACCAGCCATCACAATGAATAATGCCGCTATCCTCAACCAGGACCTGTTCCGGTTTACCGGGATCACCGGGGCTGGTTTTTCTTCCGCCACTCTCCGGCTGAATCTTTCCCAGGCCAGATCTGCCGGTACGGATGAAACAGCATGAAGTGCTTTGCTCTTTTCCCAGGTACTGATCAACTCTTCAAAATACCTGCGGTTGGCAGGATCCTGCTGCAGCCATTGCTCCACTGTTTCGGTTTCAGCAGCAGAAGTTTCGTCCAGTAAATATTTTACCAGCAATTCATCATTTATATATAATGCTTCACTCACGTGCTAGAATTTGCTGTTTATAAATAATAGGATAAGTACCAGGAAATCGGCCAGTTTCGTTCTGAGTGTTTTCAAAGCCTTACCCATATGATTTTCTACTGTTTTTACAGAGATGCCTAGTTTTTCCGCGATCTCCCTGTAACGAAGGGATTCAAAACGGCTTAACTGGAAAACGGTGCGGCATTGTTCCGGCAGTTCCTGCAATGCTTCCCTGAGTTTTTCCTGTAATTCTTTCAGTTGGATGGTCTCAGATGCCATACCGGGCCTGCTGTCTCCTTTATGTACAACAGTCAGCTGGTGTTCGGTCCTGATTTTTTTATGCTTCAGATGATTGAGACAGCTATTGTTTACCGCCCTGTACAGGTAGGCGGCTACGGGACCGGCGATATTGATATGTTCCGATCTTTCCCAGAGTTTATAAAATACATTCTGCACCATCTCTTCCGCCATGGCCTCGTCCTGCAAAATGGATATGGCATAGCCGTGCAGGCTTTTAAAATGGGTTTTAAAAACCTGTTCAAACGCTTTCTCATCGCGCTGTTGCAACCGGCCAATGAGGTCCGATTCGTTTAATTCCATCCTGAGCTCATGGTAAAAAGACCTGTTATAGCTGACTGCGTGCAAAACTAATTTATAGAACAACAACTCATGAAGCCTTTACCCCTAGTCAAACAATAAAAAAAATACAAGGCCGGGAAGACGGTAAGACGGTAAGTAGTTTATAACTGATTGAATAGACTTCTGTTGAATTGCAATTGAAGATTCTACTTACCGTCTTCCCGCCTTCCCGGCTATATTATAATTACTTAGATTTAAACATAAATCTCCCAGCATGCCCAAACTAATGTTCCTGCTTCTCACCATAGTGAGTACAAACCTTTTTGCACAATTGCCTCCCATTGCCAAAATAACTACCGGAATGAAAAAACATCCCGGCTTCATCAATTATTACCATGATGCCGGCAATGGCCGCATTTACCTGGAAATACAACCCGGCAAAGAAATATTATATGTCACTTCTCTTCCTGCAGGATTAGGCTCTAATGATATCGGTCTCGATCGCGGTTCTCTGGGCGCAGATCGCATCGTACGCTTTGAAAGAGCAGGCCGAAAACTGATGATGGTCCAACCAAACTACGGTTACCGTGCCACCTCAGGAGATAAGGCAGAACAGCGCGCGGCCGAACAATCCTTTGCCAGCTCAACCCTCTGGGGGTTCAGCATACTTGCAGAAAGCAATGGCTATGTGCTCGTGGATGCCACCAGCTTTATTTTACGTGATGCCATGCAGGCAGCGAACCGCATCAATGCATTAAAGCAGGGAGTGTTCGTTTTGGATTCAACAAGGTCCGCGATCTACCAGCAGGGAACAAAAAATTTCCCGATGAATACAGAACTGGAAGGAAGCATCAGCTTTGTAAATACTGATGGTGTTGTCGGGAATTTTGTTCAATCCGTTGCGCCATCACAAGAGTCCTTCACATTACGCGTGCATCATTCGTTTGTTCAGTTACCTGATGATAAATACCAGGTGCGCAGCTTTGATCCCCGCTCTTCCTTCATCCCTATTTCATATTATGATTTCAGCACACCGGTGTCAGAGCCCATCATCAAATACAATATCATCCGTCACCGGCTGGAGAAAAAAGATCCTTCAGCCACGAAAAGCGAGGCAGTAAAACCCATCATTTATTATCTCGATAATGGCACTCCTGAGCCCATACGTTCCGCGCTTCTTGAAGGAGCCCGCTGGTGGAACCAGGCATTCGAGGCAGCAGGATATATCAATGCCTTCCAGGTAAAGATCCTTCCTGAGGATGCCGACCCTATGGATATCCGTTATAACATGATCAACTGGGTGCACCGCTCCACACGCGGGTGGTCATATGGTGCTTCTGTTGTGGATCCGCGCACCGGTGAGATCATCAAGGGCAATGTAACACTTGGCTCACTGAGAGTGCGGCAGGATTACCTGATCGCGCAGGGATTGCTGGCACCATTCGAAAACGGGATGCCTGCTGATGACCAGATGCTGAAGATGGCACTGAACCGTTTAAAACAATTATCAGCACATGAAGTGGGACATACAATTGGACTCATGCACAATTATGCCGCCTCAGTATCCAAATTGGGTTCTGTGATGGATTATCCGCATCCTGTTGTAAGATTTACCGCATCAGGAGATCCTGATATCTCACAGGCTTACGATGGAGCTATTGGTGAATGGGACAAGGTTGCTGTAAGCTGGGGATACGCTGATTTTCCAGGGGGAACGAATGAAAAAGCGGCCCTGGATAAAATTTTAAGGGATGCGGCTGCAAAAGGATTGCAGTTTATTTCTGACCAGGATGCACGTGCACGGGGAGGTCTTCATCCTTCTGCTCACCTGTGGGATAATGGTGTAAATGCTGCTGATGAACTGAAACATGTGATGACCGTCCGCCAGAAAGCACTGTCAAAATTTGGTTTGAATAATATCCGTGAAGGCATGCCCATGTCCATGCTGGAAGATGTGCTGGTGCCGGTATATCTCTTTCACCGTTACCAGGTGGAAGCTGCAGTAAAACTGGTGGGTGGCATGCACTATACATATGCAGTAAAAGGCGACGGGCAACCGGTTACATCACCTGTATCTGAAGCCGAGCAATTAAAAGCACTTGATGCTTTAATGGATGCCATTGACCCATCGGTACTGGTACTCCCGGAAAATATAGTGAAACTCATACCTCCACGACCGGCCGGTTATGTGTCTTCCAAGGAATTGTTCCGCAAACGCACAGGACTTTCCTTTGATGCACTTAGCCCGGCTGAAATGGCTGCTGACCTGCCCATTTCTTTATTAATGAATACAGAAAGACTGAACCGACTCGCGGAATTTGGTGTGATGAAAACGGGGCCAGGGTTGGAAAAGGTGATCAACACCCTCATTGATAAAACATGGAAAGCTGAAAGGAGAAAAGACATGGAAGGATTGATACAGATCCAGACCGAACAGATCGTTCTGACCTACCTGATGGCAGCCAGCCAGGATGAAAATGCTTCTTTCGTCACCAAGGCTATCCTCAATAAATCCATTACTGATCTGCGGCTGTGGATCGAGGAAAAAAGAAAAGGCAATCTTGAAAATACCTATACAGGGCACCTGTTACTAGCGCTTGACAGGATGCGTTTTCCAGACAGGGCAAGGCCCACCCTCCATGCGGTAATGCCGCCCGGAGCGCCAATTGGCTGCGAAGACTAAATATTAATTTCTTAAAGGTTTGCCTACTTCAACTGCACAATCATGACCTGGTTGGCCATGTGGAGGATTCAGCTTTACCGTTCCGGTTGGTGCTGCAGCCGCAGGTTGTACCTGTTGAACGGGTGCGCCCGGATTAATAGGTGCCTGGATAACCGGCTGTGGGGCACTGTTCAAAGGTGCGCCTTCAGCGATATCACAACGGTGACCTGGTTGCCCGTGTTTAGGATTCAGCGCAACCTGTGCACTGGCCGGTTGTACCTGTTGAACCTGGGTAAGATTGACTGGTTGCGGTTGTGCAGGTTGTGCCTGCTGGGGTTGCTGTGCAGCCGGAACAGGCGTCTGCAGGTTTACTGATGGAGGAGGCGCCTGGTTGCCTGCTTTATTTTCGCAGGAAAGAAATATAATCGTAAGAGCTAAGAAGCCGGGGATTAGTTTTTTCATGATGAGGGCTAAGGTAATAAAACTATGTACCGGGAGTTAGTTAAAATTCAAGGTGCAAGGCGTAAGGTACAAGGTGCAAGACTCTGGATCCAACCCCTTTATTGTATCCGGAGCCTCCACTCTTCATTTTATTCATTCTTTCCCGGGCTGATCTGCTTAACTTCCCTTTCCAAAAAACCATAGTCATGAAAAAAATCTTTGCACTTGCTTTAATGAGCAGTGTTCTTTTATCAACAGCCCATGCGCAGCAGGATAAATCCCAGCGGGCGAGTCCGCCGGCAGTTGCCACCCAGAAGATCAAGAGTGGATCGGTGATTACAATTAATTATAGCCAGCCTTCTCTGAAGGGCCGTACTATTGGCCAGGACCTGGAACCTAAAAAAGGAAAGGTATGGAGAATGGGTGCCAATGAAGCCACGGTTTTTGAGACCAGCCGTGATATAACTGTTGAAGGAAAAACCCTGAAGGAAGGCCGTTATTCTTTATTCGGTTTGCTTACTGATGATGGTATCACCCTGATCTTTAACGAGGCTGCAGATATCTGGGGGACTACTTATGAAAAGAACAAGGAAAAAGATGTTCTGAAAGTGAATGTGCCTGTAAAAACAGCTGGATCATCAAAAGAAAAACTGGAATATACGATTGACCCTTCCGGTAAGGTAAGCCTGCAGTGGGGCACCATGCTGGTGGATTTCCAGGTGAAATAAAAAACTGGAGCCTGAAAACCTTCCACCTTGTGGAAGGTTTTTTATTTGTATGGAGTGAGCAGTGAAAAAATAGCAGAATCAAGGAATCTTCCATTATAATAAAAATTCTCCCTGAAATAAGCTTCCTGCACAAATCCATATTTTTCCAGCAATCGCCGGGAAGCCTGGTTCATGGGGTTGATATTGGCTTCGATGCTGTGTAGTTTCATCTGGCCAAAACCATAATCGATCATGGCACGCATCACCTCAGACATTAGTCCTTTATTCCAGTATTCCGGCATCAGGGTATAACCAATCTCTGCCCTGTGATGAGGCTTGTCAATCCGCCATAAGCCTGCGAAACCAATCATTCCAGCCTCGCCTTTTGGAACCATGGCCCAGGAGATACCCTCACCTTTAGAAACCGTTTCTTTGATATTGTTGATCAATTGCCCTGCTTCTTCAAGCGATTTCATCCTGTCCTTATCAATGAACTGCATTACCTGTTCATTCGAACGCAGGGCCAGCAGCGCAGGCGCATCGGATGGAACAATTTCCCTTAACAGGAGCCGCTCTGTTTCAAGTATGGGAAAAACCGGGAATTCTACATTCAGCATGAAGGAGTTAGCGTTTTGGCAGGGGAAGTTACACCAATGGCATATTTTTTTAAGTACTGTATCAAAATAATGAACATGAAAAGAGCTTATCTCACAATGATGACCATACTTGCTTCCGTGATCCTGTTTGCGCAGGAAAAATCTACGGATATCAATGTTAACATTGACAAGGATGGTGACACAGCAGGAAACTGGTATGCATCTCCATGGGTTTGGGTAATTGGTGCCGCCTTATTTATTATCCTGCTGGTAGCCCTTACCAGCGGTAGCAGGCGCTCCAGTGGCAGCAGTGACAGGGTAACTGTTACCAAAACAGTGAAGCGTGATACGGATGTTTAATGCAAACTGATTTTATTTGAATGCATGCGCTTTCAGTGCATGCCTTTTTTTTAATCCTCTAAATAGCCGTTTAGGCGGTAAGGGCGGAAAGTAAAGTTTTTCAATACATTTATAACTAATGAAATCTATAGTTGTGTTTAATTTTTTAACCACTACTTACCGCCCTTCCCGCCTAAACGGCTATTACTTTATGAAATAGCATTCAGTTTATTTCTGATTAAATCCTGTTCTTTTTTAGAAGTTGTAAGAGCTAATGCAATGGAAAAATGCTTCCTGGCTTCTGCACCATTGCCCAACTCCAGTTGGATTTCCGCAACCGAAGCATGGTAGATATAATATTTATCCAATCCCTTTATTTTTTTAAGAGAATCCAGTGCAAACTCACGGTTAACTGCATACGCAGAGGCAATGGCTTTGTTTAGTTCTATTACGGGACCGGGTTGCAGTTCAGATAATTTCTGGTATAAGAAATAAATACCCTTCCAGTCGGTCTGCTCAAAATCATTTGCAGAGGCGTGCAGAGAAGCAATGGCCGCTTCAAGATGATACACAGAAGTATCAAACGGTGAAGTGACAGCCAGGTCCATAAAATAAAATCCTTTTTCGATCAGGGGCCGGTGCCATTTGCTGCGGTCCTGGTATTTCAATAAAATGATATTCCCCTTATCATCAAGCCTGGCCTGGAAACGTGAAACCTGGAAACAGAACAGGGCCATCAGTGCAAATATGCGCGGCTGGGCCGTCAACTCCGACTTGCACAACATGAGGCCAAGTCTCATGGCTTCTTCGCAAAGGTCTTCCCGGATCAACTGGTCAGGGTGAGATGAATTATATCCTTCATTGAAAAGCAGGTAAAGACATTTGATGACAACCTCGAGCCGGTCTTTCAGTACTGCAGCCGAAGGCATTTCAAGCTGCACCTGGTTCATCCTGATCTTTTCCCTGGCACGGAAAATTCTTTTGGTGATATTGTCCTCTGTAGTGAGGTATGCTTTTGCGATTTCCAGGCTGCTCAAACCGCAAAGCGTTTTTAATGCAAGTGCAGCCTGTGATTCAGGAGGAATGGAAGGATGACAGCAGGCAAATATCATCCTGAGCTGGCTGTCCTGGATATTTTCAGCATCAAAGATCTCAATATACCCAGGTTCCTCATCCTGTCCGGCAGATAAAAGATAACTGTACTGGGGGCGGATATGCCGTCGGAAATTTTTATCCCTCCTGATAAGGTCCAGCGCTTTATTCTTTGCCACCTTATACAACCAGGCGGAAGGATTCTGCGGAAGCCCGTTCAGTGACCAGGTGCGCATGGCCTGTAATAAAGTATCCTGCGCAAGGTCCTGGGCGGTTTCAAGCTGGTCCAGTCCTACAATCCCTGACAGCACCGAAACCAGTTTACCCCATTCGTGACGGAAAAGATGTTCAATTGTATGGTCAACAGCGCTCATAATAAATTACCGGGTGTCATTGAAAACTTCAACAACACCCGGTACGGGTTTACATATCAAACTTCATACAGGGGCGAACCTGCACAGTGCCACCAAATTCAAAATCAGGATAATTTTCCTGCGCATTGGCGACAGCTTCTTCCATGTTATTCGCATTGATCACAAAGTACCCGCCTACCAGCTCTTTGCTTTCGGTATACGGACCATCTGTAGCAGCAGACTTACCACTGACCAGTTTTCCTCCTGGTAACAGGGCTTCACCTGATACATATTTTCCTTCCTGGTTTAGTTTGTCAACCCAGGCCATCCACTTGCCCATGTTTTCCTGTAAAGCTTCTGGTGAGGCGTCGAATTTGATCCCGCCCTGGAAGATCATCATGAATTTTTCCATAACAGTTTTTTTTTAAAATTTAAAATGGTTTGGTATAAGACGAACGGGTTTATTGTTTCCGGACAGGATTACAAAAAAAGCTTTTGGCTTTTGGCTTTTGGCCATTGGCTTAAGCAACTATCCTTAAAATTATGAGTCTGCCAGCCTCTTTCTTTTCCATTCAAAATAAAGAAGGGAGCCACTGATAAAAATTACTCCGGCTATTGAGGTGATCAGAACAAGAGTTGTGTAGAAATTCAGCCAGTTCATTTCGATCCTGAAAATATTCTTGGTGAGCAGTACGCCTACGCTGGCGAGGTAACCAAATGAATCAGCCAGGTAGATCAGGAAACCTACATTGGCCGCATAACGGAAGGCCGCGATCATGCGGTCGAACAGGATACTGTTATATGGTATGTAGGTCATGTACAAACCCAGTCCTACAAGGGTCATCCAGGTAAAAGTGCTTACTGATTTTTCGAGGTAAAGCCAGGTGACCACACCTGATAAAAGAAAACCCGCTATCATAATGAACTGCGCGATCATGAATGCTTTCATATTATTCCTGATCATGACCATGCTGGCAATGAGCAACAGGATCACGATGGAGATCAGTGTTTCGGTCTGGGCAAATACACCGGCGCTGTAAGGCTCACCCGAAGCCTTCCACATATCAGCCATAAATCCATCCCTCACCTCCCGCAGCATGGTCACGAAAATGTAGATGAAGACTAAAAGAAGGATTCCTGGCAGGAAGGTTTTTACAAAAACTTTACGGTCAACTGCGTTCATGGGTACCCGTTGGGTTCTGCTGGCCACATCCTCCGCATCTGGTGGCGGAATTTTTTCAAGGAGGTAGACAAAAAGCAAAAGGGGTATAAAAAACAAAAGGGCTGTAACAAAAGGCATCCAGTATTCATTTACTCCCCACGAGGTCATCACCATTTGAGCTGCAGATTTTGCGAGACCGGGACCGAAAATAAAACTCACTGCCAGCGCCGCGCCGATAAAATCAGTAGCCCTTCTTCCTTCCACATAAGAGAAGAGCACACCCCAAAGCATACCCAGGGGAAAACCGTTAAGCGCAAGCGCCCAGAAATTATAAGGAGGGGGAATGAGTGCGAAGAGCAGCCATGCTGCCCATGAAATTCCGACAAGTAACAGGATCAGTTTACCCCTCCCCATTCTTTTGAGCTCGGAAATAAATTTGATCCCATAAAACTTACTGAGCATATAGCCCCCTACCTGGGTGATGATCAAAACAACTTTATAATCGAGTCCTCCCAGTTCATAACCGGTATAAGAAGCAACATTAAATGCTTTGCGAAATGAGATGATGCAGGCATATGCGGCAAAACAAACAGCGGCTGCAAAAATGGAGGTAAGAACTTGCGATCTGGTTGCAGGCAAGGTGGATGATTTCGGAACAATATACAGCTTTTGGCTATGGGCTATTGGCTTGATTACATTAGATAACAGATAGTTCTTTTACCGCAGAGAAAAGGAGAAATGGAGATTACGCAGAGAGAGTCTTGGGATGTTAGCTTTTGGACATTGGCCATTGACCATTGGCTGTTGGCTGTTAGCCTTCCTACTTCCCAATTCTTTTTCCTAAGAGCAGTTTCAAAACTCTTTGGTTCGAACCCTCGGTTAGTCCAAATAAAAAGCCTGCGTTGAATTCAAATTTGGGATGAATGTATAAATCAATGGCAGGACCTAACAAATGTTCCTGCATCTGCACCGGCTGGATCTTGCTGAAAGTACCGAGCGCCCCGTAATACTCGAAACCGATACCAAAAACCTGCCGGATGGTATAAACCGTTTTAAACTGTGGTGCGATACCTGCTGATTTTTCATTGCCGCTCAAAACAAAATCAATATTCGGATTTAAAGAGAAGTACCATGCCCCGATAGTTTTATCAATAATAGGACGGAGCTCCCCTTGC
The DNA here is from genome assembly GCA_965365375.1 of uncultured bacterium. Classification (GTDB taxonomy): domain Bacteria; phylum Bacteroidota; class Bacteroidia; order Chitinophagales; family Chitinophagaceae; genus Flavisolibacter. Next base: position 11,589 of record CBDUBK010000012.1, read on the forward strand.
CAGGTAAAAGAACTGTCGCTGTGCGGACGGAAAAAGCCGAATTCAGCCGAGAGGCTGGCCCCGAGTTTCCAGTTCCAGGATGCGGGCACCGTTACTCTTGGCCTTACCTGGTTGCCCAGGTAATGAAAGCGCCCGGAGGGATCAAAAGCTGAAAAAGTATAAAAGCCGATCTCGAAATTTTTCCCGAATCCATGTGTGATCTCCAACGTTTCGTTGGTCCACCTGGCATCTTTGGGATTGGCAAGGGATGGCAATCCTTTGAATGTATAATTACTGTGCAGTTCAAAAATTGTCCAGTTATGCTGGATAGTTGGTGAAGCATATACCTGGATCTCGTTATCGGCCTGGCCGTGCGCACTCATGATACCGGCCAGTGCCAGCAGGGTAAATATTTTTCTCATGTAACAGGATGTCAGGCAAAATTAGTCCTCTTTACCTTCCTGTTTCAAAATTGTTAAACCCGTCTTGTTGCGTAGTAATACGGTACTAACCGGCCTTTTTCAATAATAGATTTGTGCTGTTGATGATTGTTTTTTTAATGCGCCCTGTAACATTAAGTCCCCGTTGGTCGTCTCAACTATTACAAGGCTATTAAAAATGAACTTTATGAATTACAGGTATTTTATCCGGGAACATTCAGCAGTGCTGACCTGTGCGGGATTATTCCTTGTGTTTTTCCTGCTGGTTTATATTTTCGGCGCCATCTGACCGTTTACCCTTTTTATATATAGATAACATTCCCTTGATGATGAGTTAACAGTCCTGTGCTTTCTTAGTGGCATGATCAGGAAATGGATAGAAAACAAACCAGCCGGTATCCAAAGAATTTTAGAGCTCAGCTTCATAGCTGCCCTTGTGGCATTTGTAATAGTATGTTATGTAAAGATCAGTGAAGGGCTGGCGCTGCTGTACAATAACCATTAAAATTACAACTCAATATATTCCTACTTCTCATGTGTACATTCCCGGTGTTTTTACACCGGGTTTATTTTTTTGGAAAGATTTGATGATAAGTTTTTACGTGTCTCCTTCAAATACACCTTCAGACTGTCTCCCATTTCCATATAATAAAACCTACCATCTTTAATGATGTACAGGTAAGTACATGTACCTCCCTCGTCTGCATAATAAATTGTTTTCACCGGCTCACCATTTCCGAGCAACTGTATTTTCCCCTGTGAACGGCAGGCCCTCAGGGTGTCTGTGCCTGCAGGTTTTTGTTTCCAGTGCGACCGGATCATGGCAAGAACTGCACTGTCGGAAGTAGACATAAACTGGTAATATCTCGCATAACGCAGGCTGTCTTCAACTGAATCATCATAAAACAAAAATTCAGCACTATCGGCTTCCATCAATACCGGCTCCAATTCCATGAAAGTTCTTACCTCGTTATGATCACCTCTCTTAACTTTTAATTTCTCTTCCGTGTCCGAACACGATGTAATAAAAAAAACAAAAACCAAAGCCATTGCAGGGAATGCCCGGTTAGCACAAAGCCGTTCCTGATAGAAACGGCTTTGTGTTACTGTAGGAATAATATTAATAAGCATTATTCTGCGGGTTGAAATTAGCCCAGCCATTTGTCCAGTTGGTAGTTCCAAATGCACCACGGTGTGTTACAGTTGTGAAAAATGGATCCAGGCCTGTGAAAGATGCACCTGCCAGGGCTGGTGATCCCGCCTTAGGAAGGTAATTGGGTGCATCCCAGTTGAAGGGAGCTTCCAGCATGATATCATTGGCGCTTGGGTAAGTAATGCTTCCATTTGCTTCCGCCTTTGCCTGTAATTGCGCGGCAGTGATCACAGCACCAGCAGCTGCATCTACTTTATAAGGACTTACCAGGGCATGAACCAGGTTGTTTTTGAAAACCGAAGCATTTGTATTGAAGGCATCAGCTGTTGCAGCACTCTCCAGGGAAAATCCACCCTTGGGGAAGCCCATCATAATTGAATTATGAATTTCAAACCTTACTGCTCTTCTCCACCTGTTGGCAAAATTCAGGTTGGCTTCCGTATTAGGATCACCATTAGGACCGATCCAGGTAATATTGGAAAGAACAGGCTTTGTAAATGGAGTGGCGG
>CBDUBK010000013.1:0-13274 GCA_965365375.1 uncultured bacterium
GAATGGGGTGGCGCATTCGCTACTACCTACTGGGCCGATCCGAAAGAAAAACTAATCGGCATTATCTACCGCCAGCTCTGGGGCACCACCCACCGCGACGCAGCCAGCAAGTTCAAAGTGCTGGTGTATGGAGCCTTGGAGTAAAAGATCACCCGTAGTTTCGAACAATTATTATTTTGATAATAGTTTTGATGAATTATTTATCATCACTCTAACTAAATTTCATCATTACATCAAGTATTATGGACCAACTCAATCTTGGCATCGGAACAAGGCTTCAACATACACAGCATGGACCCGGTGTAATTGTCGGGGTGCGTTTTGCCACTTACCTTATTTCATTCATCAATAGCGGAGTTAAAGAAATAGATAAGAATGATACTGCTCTTGAAGAGATCATCCCCGAAAATGTAAGCGCGGAAATAGAAACACATTCTGAAGTTGAAAAATCGCTCCTGAAAATTCTCCGGCTTTGGGGTGGTATCACTGAAACTGTAAAACTGGGAGACCGGTGGATTGGTGGCACCATGCTGCTGCAACCTGCTGATAAATCCCTCAAGCCAAAGGAAATTCCGATCGAAGATTTTTTTCACAAGATCGTGATGCTGCGTGACCGCCTGCGCGTAATGGAACAACAGATCAATGCGCATAAAACCCTAACCGATGAGGACAAGGTGAACTTACAGCAATACATCACCCGCATATATGGTACCCTCACCACATTTAATGTCCTGTTCAGGGATAAGGAGCAGTGGTTTGTAGGTGAGAAGGGAACGGGCTCCTGATAAGATGACCGGGATGAAATGATAATGTGATGATAACTTAGCCCGAACATCCTTCAATTCAAATATCATTTGAATTTGCGGGAATGAATGATGGCTGGTCATCATCACATCATCAGGTCATCATATATTTTAATAAGCCCTCTTCTCCGTTCCCGGAACCGCAGGCCTCTTATACTCCTTGCTTTGTAATAATTTTTTAGCTTCTTCGATCGCTCTTTTCAGTTGTGGATCCACACCCTTGGCCATGCTGCCGAGGCTTTCTGGTACTGCAATATCAGGATCCACACCATGGCCTTCACGGAACCAGGTACCATCTGGATTATACATCCGGAAAGAAGGAACCGTTACATTACCGCCATCCATTAAAGGTGGCACACCACTGATACCAATTAATCCACCCCAGGTTCTTGTACCGATCAATGGCCCCAGATTCTTTCTCCTGAAATAATCAGGGAAGGCATCACCGCCTGACCCGCTCCAGCCGTTGATCAGCATTACTTTCGGACCGAAGTGAGAGAAAGGAGGCCAGGGCCAGGTTTCACCATCACGGATCGCCCAGAAAGCCAGCGGATCGCGGTTGAGCATTTCAATGAAACGGTCTGGTATCTGTCCGCCGTTATTAAATCTTTCATCAATGATCAGTGCTTTTTTATGCCATTGCGCATTGAACTGCCGCATCAGTTCATTCTGCCCGTCAATACCGGTGCTGGGAACATAGATATACCCGATATCACCATTACTTTCTTCATCCACTTTTTTACGCATCTCCTCGATCCATGCCAGGTTGCGAAGGCGGTGCTCATCATCCATGGCTTTGATGATCGCTGTCTTCGCGCCATTGAAAGTTGGGCTGCTGCTGTAAGTGATCTCGATGGTTTTATTGGCCAGTCCCTGGAATACCATGTAAGGATCTGTTCCGGTTGTTAGCGGAATGCCATTTACTGCAAGTATGTAATCTCCTTCCCTGATGTTCACACCTGATACATCAAAAGGAGAACGTACCTCTGCATCCCAGGCCGCGCCTCTCATGATCTTTTTGATCTTGTAATGGTCTCCATCAGCCTGCCAGTCAACACCGAGATACCCCACATTCTGCATTTTGGAATTTTCCATATCCCCACCGCCATGATAGGTATGTGAAGCATTCAGTTCACCGATCATTTCTCCAATGATAAAATCAGCTTCTTCACGTGTGAGTGCTCCTTCCAGCATACCCAGGTAACGGTCACGGATAGCCGTCCAGTCAACACCATGCATCTTGGCATCATAGAAATAATCTCTTTCGAGTCTCCATGCATCCATAAAGATCTGTTTCCATTCCTCAACCGGATTCACCATCATCTGCATTTCGTTGGTGCGGATCGGCTTTTCAAATTTCTGGTTCTCCGCGGCATTGATCACGGCAAAACTATTCTGCCTGCCTACCAGCATTTTCTGTTTATTATGCGCCAGCACAAAAAGATTGGCATCTTCGAGCACCGTTTTTTCTTCTCTTTTATCAATATCGAAATATTTGATACTGTTCTTTGCTCCTGTATTACCGGTATTGGGGAACCTCATGTAAAAGATCTTGCCCTTGCCAGCTTCCAGGTTTCCATAATTGCCTGGCTGTACAGGCAATAAAGTGGTTCTTTCTTCAAAACCATCGAAATCTATATCAGTAACTTTTCCGGCTGGTTTTTTAGCCAGCGCAACAGAATCCTGCTTTGCTTTTTTGTTATCTGCCGGTGGAACAGGTTTTACTTCACCTTCTGTGATGGCTACTGCATCATTCTTCACCGCCAGCAGTGAGGGAGTGGTCTTTGTAAGCGCGATGGCAGCAACACTCCTGGTATTGTTATATACAAATGTGTTATCCAGGTCGCTGTAAACAGGGTTGAAATTCTGGCTGGTAAATACATAGAGGTATTTTCCTTCGGGGTCAAAGGTTGGATTGGTTGTATTGTAAAATCCTGATGTAACCTGCTTGGTTTTTTTTGCTTCATGATCGTAAATGAAGATCGCGTTATGATAATTTTCGAGGTCGCGGTGGTAAGCCAGGTAGCGGCTGTCGGGCGACCAGCTGGAAGTGAAACCCTGTAACTGGCCATGCATCCATCTCAGCGCCTTATCAACCTGGGTGGTCTGGTTGGTTGAGAGATCATACACCTGGATGCGCATGGCTTTATCAATGAAAGAAAGTTTTTTACTGTCGGGCGACCACACAGCATCATAACGGAAGCCAGCGCCGTAATTGGTAAGTTTTTTTGCTGACCCCTCCTTATCAGGTTGCATGATATAGAGTTCATATTCCCCAGAAGCATCACTCCAGTAGGCAATGTACTTACCATCGGGAGACCATACGGGATATCTTTCAGCAGCGTTGGAAGTTCTTGTAAGATCCTTTACAAATCCATTCTCCGCAGGAACGGAAAACAATTCACCTCTTGCCTGGAGCACGACGCGGTTACCATCAGGACTCAGGTTGATGAACTGCACCAGGTTCTGCGCGGTTTCCAGTTTGGGTTTTACCATGGCACGGTCCGTCACCACATTCACCTTGATCTCTTTCTGCTGTGCAGATGCAAAATTGTAGAGGTATAATTTTCCGCCGGCTTCATACACAATGTCTTCAGGGCCCATGGAAGGATAATGGATATCGTGATCCTTGAAATTAGTGACCTGCGCGTACTGCTTTGTATTAAAATCATATTTCCAGATGTTCATGCGCATCTCTTTGCCACGGTCAGAAAGGAAATACAATACATTGCCATGCCACATCGGGAATTCATTGCCTGCATCTTCGGAAGCGGAGATATTGACATCGCTGTTGGTGGCGAAATTGTAAATATGGATATCAGCCTTGGTACCGCCACGGTAACGTTTCCAGTTGCGGCCAACCTGGGTGCGAAATACTACTGCCATCTGTTTGCTGTCGGGAGAATAAGATCCAAACTCCGCATAAGCCAGCGGCAGTTTTTCCGTTGGTCCACCGCTGGGACTAACCGTAAAGAACTGGTTGAATCTTGCTTTTCCACTTTCACGCTGGGAGGCAAACAAAACTTTTTTGCCATCGGTGGTCCAGTCCACCACGCGGTCCGGATAACCATGAGAAGTTAACCTTTGCGGTACGCCGCCGGCCGCGGGTATTACATAAACATCACTGTTGCCATCATAGTTACCGGTGAAGGCTATGCTTTTTCCATCGGGAGAAAATTTGGGATAACTCTCTACCCCGGAAGGAGAACTGAGTTTGATAGCGGTTCCGCCGTTCTTGGGCATGAGCCAGATGTCATTGGCATAGGTGAATACCACCTGGTCTTTGGAAACATCCGGGAAGCGGAACAGACCTGCATCAATCTGGGCCTGCAGGGCTGAAACAGAAATGAAGGCTGTAAGCGTGAGGATAAGCTTTCTCATAAAGCAAAATTTTGTTGATGGAACTTACGAAAAAAGCTCATATGATCCGGACTTACTTTACGGGTGGTTGGAAGGAATGTTGAAGGTTCAAGGGCTTTTGCCTGCAGGTTACCAATGATGACATTCAGAGTTTTTGCCGATGTAAACAGCCGGGTGCACACATACGGCCGGTGAAAAAAATGAAGTACTTCGCGATCAGAACAACTGCATTAGTTACCCTGGCCATATTACCGCTGTGGCTCTATGCCCAGCACCCGCAGGTAAAAAATATCATGGAAGGCCTGGGCAGGGAAAACCAGGAAGTGGTTAACCTAAAATGCGGTGGAACCGGGAAGGGCATGATCATTTCCAACAGGGGTATCAACCGTTTTTTTGCAGACAAGATCGGCAGTTATCTTTCAGAAGGAGGAGATGTATCTCTTTTCAAGAATTATGCGACCATCAATACTTCAGGTGGTGAATTTTCCATCAACCATAACCTGGGAAAAATGGAAAAAATCACCGGACGTTATCCTTTGACCACCCTGGGCTTCCGTGCCAGGATGTCGGATGGTTTTGCCACAATATTCTCTGATAAAAAATTCCGTAACGACCTGGGGTTTTCAGTGAAGCGCACCTGGTTTACAAATGGTACCGCCATCTTCACCAACCATTGCAACACCCCTCCCTATGACACACTGGGTCCATCTCAAAAAGCCGTAATGAACAGTAAAAGATCTTTTATTCTTCATAGCCTGCAACAGGAAATGGAAAACCGTACAAAGGAGTTTGAAGCCATTCTTGATCAAATGAAAGAATCTGAATTTGAAACTGCTGGTGAGCTGGAACCTGCGAAAAAAGCGTTGAAGGAAAATTTTTTCCAGAACCTGAAAAGGGAGTACGAAAAAAAATACGCGGAAATGGAAGCAAAGGCCCTTTCCCAGGATGGTAGTTTTGAACGCATGGGAACCAGCTGGACCTCGCTGACGGTCTATATTCCTGTGACCAACCAGCAGTTCAGCGTTGCACCCTCTTTTGGAGAAAATTTCGCTGATGAAGAATTATATGCCTGGAAACTCAACCTCTCCTATAACGAGATCCTCGAAAGCAATGATGCTGGCAGGTTCTTCCTGATCTTTGAAGGCGGGATCTTTCAAAACAATTCTGTCAATACCAAAACGATCCGGAAGATAAAACTGCTGGATTATAAAAACCGGGGCGGAGCCGATACCCTGCATTTCGCTGAGTTGAAAACTTCCGAAGCTTACCTGGGCAGGTATGAAAAATTTGTAACCCCGCAAGTGAAAATGCAGTTTGTATGGTTTCCCAAAACCTCCAACGCGGGATTAAGCCTTTCCATGGAAAAAAATTTCGGGAAATACCACGCACTAAACGGCAAGCTGGGAATTCCGATCCGCTTCAATGATAAGCGTGGGGATCCTGCTGTAAATTTCGAATTGCAATTCCGCGGAACGGATATCAACAAGTCCGTTGACACGAAAAAAACTTTCGGTAAAAGGCTTTCAGTGGGCTTCAGCGTGGGTTTGCCCTTTAGCAGTAAGATCTTTTGAGGTCCATGAACCATGGACTATAGTCAATAGACTAGCTTCCTCTGTTCGCTCCTGTACCCCTGATCTTCTTGGTTACATTGGCTGACTTGGAAGATGTTTTGATGAACTTGGAATTGCCCGCGTTCGTTTTATTGCTGCCTGATTTTTTATTGTTGTTCTTTTTGTCGTTTACAGGTAATGCCATAACTATCAGATTTTTGTACAGTAAATATAACCAAGAAATCGGTCATGGAAAACGCCTGGGTTGTAAAGGTTTTTATGGGGAGTGATATTGTGATGTATCACGGTGCTATCCGCCCATGCTCACATTATTCCTCTTCTTCTTCACCTCTTTTGGTATACACAGCAATTATACCGCCTGGTCCGCCGAGCACATAAGGCTGCCTGATGATCTTGATGGCTGCTATATCCATAACAGGAATGGCATCAAGGACCGAGGGATCTACACGCATTTCATCAAGGTAAATGGTGGCCAGCTGGTTTCTGATCACCGGGATGCGGCCAACCCTGGTGGAATAGACCTGTAACCCGGCTACCCGTCCCTGCAGCCAGTCAAGGATATTCAGGTAACCCGGAACTGTATTGACATTAGGTTCAGCTTCCAGGTCCAGGTAAGTTCCCTCGACCGAAGCGAATAAGCCTGAACAATAAGGTTCTGCGGGGTTCTTACCATCCCTGGAGGGTTGTGCCTGGGACAAGGTAAAAATGGCGAGGAATAATATGGTAAATAAGGGTTTCAAAATTCGCGGAGCTAAACGCTCCATGCATATGCAGTAAGTTTCGTGCCGGGTTTGGCCATGGGAATGTTAGAATTTTAGGATGAACAGTTGGCCTGGCTTTAAATCCTTAACAGCATCAGTTTTTGAGTTGTATTCTGTACAACCTCGTTTTTTTGGTTGCATACACGCAACGGTATGAAATAAAAAATTTAATAATCGATTATAATCTCCTAACTGGTTTTTTTGGCCAATTCCAGATCCCTGGAGTATGACAAGGTCAGACAGGGTGTACGGATTCGGGAGCGGTTCAATTCTAATAAAGCAATAAAAAAAGCGGAACCGCAGTTCCGCTTTCGCTTTATACTTTTTGTTTTTGATTGTCTAATGGCGGACATGCCGTTGGCATATCCCTACCCGCATGGGCTAAAGCTCTCACGACTCACGATTCACGTTCTCAAAACACTTTCCCTGCCGGCGCCTCGGGTTTCTTATCTACTTTCTCCGTCTGGCTCATTCCACTCACAATCCATTTTTGTGGTGTTTTGCCAAGGAGGTAATGATCAAAAAATTCTTTCTGCCTTCTCTGGTAATCGACCTGGTTTTCTTTTTTGGCCAGTCCATGATTCTCGCCTGCATACACCAGCATGATATGTGGTTTCTGCATCCTGCGCATAGTGCTGTACATCTCAATACCCTGGTGCCAGTCAACTGCTCCATCCTTATCACCAAAAGCAACTAGCAGGGGTGTTTTGATGTTCGCTGCCTGGTACATGGGTGAATTGCGCATATGTTCTTCCATACGCTCATACCATGGACCATCAAACCTGCCCTGGCTGGTCTCGAAGATTTTGCTGTCTGGTGTTCCTGTATTCCAGTAAATACTGTTACTCATTGATATCAAATTGGTGAGCGGCGCACCTGCAATGGCAGCTTTGAAAATATTGGTCTGGCTGATGATGAACGAGGTCTGGTATGCACCCCAGCTATGTCCCATCAATCCTACTTTATCCTTATCGATCATTCCGGTCTTCAATACTTCTTCAACAGCTGGCACCACGCAATTCACTGCACTCATACCCGGATCATTGATCTTGTAAGTGATATCCGGACGGAAAACAAAATAACCGTTGGTGGTAAAATTGGAAGTATTGTAGGCACCTCTTTCACTTGGGTTGACATAATTGTGAACGGTCTGCGAGAGATCCTCATAGATATACGTGATCATCGGGTATTTTTTACCTGGCTCATAATTAGCCGGATAAAAAAGTGCGCCCTGCATTTTTTTACCGTCCTTATTTACATAATTCACCAGCTCACTCTTACCCCAATGGTATTGTGCCATCTGCGGATTGGTGGCAGCAACCTCCTTCATATCACTGAAAGTTGAAGTTGTATAAAGAGTTGGTGACATGTTATAATCCTGCTTCACCAAAAGATACTGGCTGGCATCTTTTGCTTTTATTAAACGGTTTACCAACTTGTCTTCAAATACGAGAGGCTGCAATTTGTTTTTCTCCATTTTAGCATAACCAAATTTTTTGGTCTTGTCTCCATACATGCTAAAGAAAAGTGGCTTGCTGTCATCAATATAGGGTTCTTCAAAATCAAGACGCTGTAACCTGTATATGGTCTCGCTGTTCTTTCCATCAGTCAGTTTCCTGGCACCTTTGCCATCCGGTTTCACTGCCCATACATCATATTCATCATAGAGGAGTACTTCCTTATCACCCCTGGTCCATCCGGCCATACCAACAGGGGGACGGTTGGGGGCAGGGCCATCATCCCTCACATCCCAGAAATCAGAACCAAGATTTGCAGTGAGATTGGTATTCTGCCCGGTAGCGATGTTATAGGTATGCCAGTTCTTGTCTTTGAAATAAACCAGGTATTTACCATCAGGTGAAGTGCGGGGGAAAGTAAAGAACCCGGCAAGTATTTTTTCAAAAGCGAGTTTTCTTTCACCGGTTTTCACATTCACGATCCATGCATCCGCATAATCTTCCTTGAAGGCAGGTTTATACTTGGTGCTGGTATAAACCACCGCGTATTTCTGGTTGCCTGTGAGTTGTGCGAGCGGAGCTTCTTCCGTGGTTAGCGTAAAGAATTTTCCATTATCAAGATTCCAGGCACTCAAAGAACTCATTAATGTATCCTGTCCCAAAGTAATTTTCTGGCGTGGCTGGATCTCGGGGTCATTCCAATGCCAGATATCCAGACCCGCAAGTTTGGTGGATGAGGTGCCCTTCTTCGCCGCGATAACAGATCTTGTACTGTCAATACGAAGCGTATCCTTTTTGGTCATACTGTCGCCTGGCCTGCGGTCATCTTTTTTCGCCAGCTCATTATAGGTCCATGGTTTCAGGCCAAAGAAAGCGGTGGTCATATCATCACTGATGCCAATGCCGCTGTTGGCAAACACCCTCATGTCCTTGGGAAAATCTTTTTCATTCTCCGGGTCAAAGATTTTCATTACAGGTGCTTTGGAAAGATTGGTATAAGTGTATACAACGGCATTGTCTTCTTCATAACGGTCCTTGCGGTATGCTTTGAAAAAAGCAAGGCCATCACCTTCTTTTGACCAGGTGAGTTTGGAGAAACGGGCTGTATCACTGGCCAGCACTTTCAGTGTGGTGCTGTTTAGATTATACAGTTCAATGGAATTACCTGCTGTATTAGCTGATTCTACAATATAGGCGAGGTGATCACTTTTTTTGTTGAAAGCAAATTCTGTTACGTTGCCAATAGTGCGGGTGGTTCCATCCACCAGGTTTTTCACCAGGAGTACAGATCCTTTGTCCTTATTATCTTTTGGTGGCATCAGGTAAGCTGCCAGGAATTTGCCATTGCGGGAAAAAGCAAAGCGGTTGATATTTTTGATTTCTTCTTTTTTCCCTGTGGCGAGATTCAGCAGCCCAAGTTTAAAATCAATGGTCCTCATCTGCTCGCGGGCTTTTTCAGCTTCCTTATAAGAAACACCAATGCGGTAGGCCAGCCACTGGTTGTCGCCTGAGAACTCAGGAGTGGAGGCAAAAGGAAGTTTATGAACCTTGCTGGTGTTCTTATTCACCACGAAGAGTGTATCATTATCCTCCTGCACCATTACATGGTACATCATCCATTCACCGTTGGGGGAGAGACCGGTGGTGGCCAGGGTTTGCCATTTTCCATAATCTTCTGGTGTGAGGTCTTTCTTTTGTGCATTTGACTGCAGTACAAGCAGGCAGCCGGCAAGCAGCAGCGGCAGGTAATTTTTAAACATATGAAGCGTTTTGATGGTTTTAAGGTAAAGGATGATCGGGTAGGGAAGAAATGTTTTTTTTAAGCGGCGCGATTGAGGTTCGAGCAGCAAGCTTCAAGCGGCAAGCTGCAAGACTTTATACCAACAGACCAATTGTGTTCATCTTTTGAAATATTGGAAATGGTTGGCCGTTTAGGCGGGAAGGGCGGTAAGTAGTTCTTGTTTCTCAAATCATCACTAATGATTCAATAAAGCTCTCAGTCTTCATATGACTCTACTTACCGCCCTTCCCGCCTAAACGGCAATTGCCTTTCCCTTTTCGAATCTTTGAGCACTTGCTGTTCATTCCTATTGTATCTGCAAGAAGCCTGCTGCTCTTACCTTAGCAGCTCATGGAATATTTCAAAAAGCTGCAGGATTTATTAAAGCTTGAAAAAGAAACCGACCGCAGGTCATTTGAAATGCTTACGGCTACGCTTTCCATCCAGGACCGCCGTGAAAACGGGATGACCTGGTATCCCATCGCCATCAAAGGAACTGAAACCGGGAGAGGTGATTACCTCACGGTTGAAATAGAACGCACAACGCATACAGATATCCTGCACCAGCTGCGCTTTGGAATGACCGCAGCCCTGTTTTCCAACCATGATCCCAAAGAAGACCGCGTTGAAGGAACAATAACACATATCAGCGGCAACCGGCTCAAACTTTCCCTGCGCACTGATGAACTGCCCGAGTGGTCGCGCAGGGGCAAACTCGGTGTAGATGCGGTTTTTGATGAGAACAGTTACTCTGAAATGGAGTCAGCATTAAAACTTGCCCCGCAGATCGCAGAAAAAAAAGAAGAAGGGAAACTGATCCGCATCCTCACCGGGCAACAGCAACCTTCTTTTGATGATCGCATAGATACACAGCCGGCAACCAGGCTGAATCAGAAACAACAGGAAGCGGTGCGGCTGATCCTTGCCGCCGGAGATCTTGCTATCGTTCACGGTCCGCCGGGAACCGGCAAAACCACTACACTTGTAGAAGCCATCAGGGAAATGCTTGCCGGTTCAAAAGAAAAACTTCTTGTGGTTGCACCTAGCAATGCGGCTGTTGACCTGCTGAGTGAAAAACTTTTTGACAAAGGCCTGAATGTAGTGCGCATTGGCAACCCGGCAAGAGTGCAGGAAAAACAACTGAACCTTACACTCGACAGCAGGATATCCGCACACCAACAATCAAAAGAAATCCGCAGGCTGAAAAAGCAGGCCTCTGAATACCGCGACCTCGCGCATAAATACAAAAGAAGTTTTGGTGCCGCTGAAAGGGAACAAAGAAAAGCCCTGTTCAACGAGGCACGCCAGATCGCTGCTGAAGTGGAGAAGACCGAGCAATACATCATTGATGATGTAATTGCAAAAGCGGATGTGATCACGGCAACACTGATCGGAGCCAATCATTATACCATCCGTAAAATGAATTTTCATACCGTGGTGATTGATGAAGCCGGACAGTCTATTGAACCGGCCTGCTGGGTGCCCATACTCAAGGCAAAAAAACTGGTGATGGCAGGAGATCATTTCCAGCTTCCTCCCACCGTAAAATCAATAGAGGCGGCAAAGGAGTTCAATACCACGCTGATGGAAAAACTCGTTGCACAGTACCCGCAATCTGTTGTACTTCTCGAAGAACAATACCGCATGCACGAAACCATCATGGGTTTCTCTTCCAGTGAATTTTACGGTAATAAACTAAAAGCACATCCCTCCGTTGCCCGGCATCTTTTGTTTCCCGGTGACCAGCCTTTCCTGTTTATTGATACTGCAGGTTGTGGTTTTGAAGAATTAAGAGAAGGAAACAAAATCTCAAACCCGGAAGAAGCGAATTTTTTATTGAAACAACTGGAAAGATTTGCACAGTACATGGAACAAAACGGACTGTCCTCTTTTCCATCTACAGGCATCATCTCGCCTTACCGGCACCAGGTTGAACTGCTCAGGGAAAATCTTTCCAACTTCCCTTTATTGCAGGCTCATAAAAATGCTATTACCATCAATACCATTGACAGTTTCCAGGGGCAGGAAAGGGATATGATCTATATCAGCCTGGCACGCAGCAATGCTGACGCGGTTATTGGATTTTTATCTGAGATCCGCCGTACCAACGTGGCCATGACCCGCGCACGGAAAAAACTGGTGATCACCGGTGACAGTGCTACCCTCTCGCAGTTTCCATTTTATGCAGACCTGGTTTCGTATGCTGAATCAAATGATGCCTATATCAGTGCCTGGGAACTGATGTACTGACATCCATCCATCCCATGCTCCATTCTTCCTCGTATGTGTACTCACCAAAATCGGGGATAAGAAATACAATTCTATTTTTTAGTTTTAGTAAGCGCAGGAATACCAGAACCCTGCTTAAAACCAACCATGGAACTTGTTGCACCGGCGTTGCCTCCAGAAGCACGCCCACTTGCCAGGACTGCTTACCGCATCAATTCAATTGACCTGCTGCGCGGACTGATCATGATCATCATGGCCCTGGACCACACAAGGGATTTTTTCCATATTGAAGGTTTCACGGGTGATCCCACCAATATGCAGACCACCACACCCTTCCTGTTTTTTACAAGATGGATCACGCATTTTTGTGCACCGGTATTTATTTTCCTGGCAGGCACCTCCGCATATCTCCAGAGTTTTAGAAAGTCGAAGGCAGAATTGAGTGGCTTCCTCGTAAAACGCGGGCTATGGCTCATCATTGTTGAGATTTTTATCATGAGCCTGGGTATCAGCTTCGACATTTATTTTTCAAATATTTTCCTGCAGACCATCTGGGCGATCGGCATCAGCATGGTGATACTGGGTGTGGCTATCTGGATGCCATATGCAGCTATCCTTGCGGTCGGTGCACTGATCGTTTTTGGACATAACCTGCTCGATTTTTATGAATCGGGTAAACAGCAATTTTCAGTTTTCTACAATATGCTTCACCGCCCGGCTTTTTATCCTGTCGGAGATGGAAGAACTATTGGGTTTCTTTATCCCTTCCTTCCCTGGACGGGATTGATGATGCTTGGTTATTGCTTCGGACGTGTATTCCGGGAAGATGATGGAGGCAGGAAAAAACGCCTGCTCACCATGGGCTTATTGGTAATTGCACTTTTCATCGTTTTACGCGTCATTGATTATTATGGTGATCCTTCGAAATGGTCTGAGCAGAAAAACATGCTGTTTACTCTCATGTCCTTTCTTAATACTACAAAGTATCCGCCTTCGCTGCTTTATCTCTGCATGACCATCGGACCAGCACTGGTCTTCCTTGCATTCTCTGGAAATGGCAGCAGCAGGCTTGCAAAAATTATTACCGTTTACGGCCGTGTGCCTTTCCTTTATTATGTTCTTCATTTTTACCTGATACACCTGGTAGCCTCCCTTTTGTTTTTTGCAAGAGGTCATTCCTTTTCGGAAGGATGGAATGGCATTCCCGGCTTCCCGTTCAAATTTATTTTTCCCGGGGAAGGTTATTCCCTTGGCATTGTATACCTGGCCTGGATACTTATTGTAGCAGCGCTATACCCCGTATGCAAATGGTT
>CBDUBK010000014.1:0-12450 GCA_965365375.1 uncultured bacterium
TCATTTATTTTCTGACCGGCTGGGCTGCACTGGTAATCATTGAATCCGTTTATTATATCAACAGGCAAAATGAATTGCTGCCCCGGTTTTCCCTTCTTGTATTTGCCTTCGTCAATTTATATTTTTTTATACGCTTCGCTTTTTTAAAATCCGTACTGTCCAGGCTTTTTGTAGGAGGCGCCATCTGGTTAATATGCTTTACGATCCTTGGCGCCTTATGGGTGAACGGGGTCATCAAACTTCCATTCAATCCCTGGCCGGTCGGGCAGGTAGGACAACTGCTCATATTCGCGGCGGCACTGGCATATAAAGTAAGGCTCAATGAAAAAGCCAGGGCTGAATCTTTACGCATCCGTGATATGGATGAAATCAAGTCAAGGTTCTTCGCGAATATCTCCCATGAATTCCGGACACCGCTGACACTGATCCAGGGACCCTTGCAGCAAATAGAAAATGAAGCAAAAAAAAATGACAACTCCGTGCTGGTGCCCCTGCGCCAGGTAAAGACCATGCGCAGGAATACGGACCGTTTACTGGAACTGGTGAACCAGTTGCTGGATCTTTCCAAACTGGATTCAGGCAAGATGCGCCTGCAGGTGATCCGGGGTGATGCCTTGCAATTACTCCGCACCTTGACTGCATCGTTTGAATCAGTTGCTGAAAGAAAGGCGATCAACTACCACGTGCATTTCCCTGAACAGGCAGGCATTTATTTTTTTGATAAGGATAAACTGGAGAAAATATTTTCCAACCTCCTGTCCAATGCCTTTAAATACACACCTGAAGGTGGAACGGTATCCGTGAAAGTGGATGTGGAGGACCAGCGCCTGCGTTTTGTAATTGAAGACAATGGACCCGGTATTCCAAAGAAAGAACTCGACCGCATCTTCGACCGTTTTTACCAGCTGGAAGGCAGTCATGATAAAGGTTCCGGTATAGGACTCGCACTGGTAAAAGACCTGGTGAGTCTTTACCGGGGACAGGTCAGTGTAAGCAGTGAACCCGGGAAAGGAAGCCGTTTCCGTGTTTCCCTTCCGGCAGACAGGAGTTTGTACAGGGATGATGAAATGGTTTACGGTGAATGGAGTGCTGAAGAAAGTTTTATTAATACACAGATCGAAGCAGCAACAGAGAATGAAAAAAGCAGCAGTGTGAACCCGGATCTTCCACTTGCATTGATCGTGGAAGACAACCAGGACCTCCGCCAGTTTATCCGTGAAACTTTGGAAGAACATTACCAGGTACAGGAAGCAATGAATGGAAGGGAAGGTTATGAGAAAGCCATCAGCCTGGTGCCCGACATCATCATCAGCGATGTGATGATGCCGCTCATGGATGGTTTTGCGCTGACACAGAAATTAAAAAAAGATGAACGCTCCAGCCATATTCCTGTTATCCTGCTTACAGCCAAGGCAGGTCAGGGACATAAACTGGAAGGTCTGAATACAGGCGCTGATGATTATCTCACCAAACCTTTTGATGCTGCTGAACTGTTGCTGCGCATGCAGAATCTTGTATTGCAAAGAAAACTGCTGCGCAAAAAATTTGCAGGAGAAATTGTACTGAAGCCATCTGAGGTGGCCGTCAACAGCCTGGAAGATGTTTTCCTTCAAAAGCTGATGACCACTGTTGAAACCAATATGGGCGAAGATGATTTTGGCGTGGAAGAACTTTCAAGAGCCATGGCCATGAGCCGCAGCCAGCTGCACCGCAAACTGGTAGCACTTACCGGGCAGTCACCCAGCGAGGTATTGAGAAATACCAGGCTACTCCGTGCCAAGGAATTACTGGAAAAAAGATCCGCCACTCCTTCTGAAGTTGCCTTCCAGGTAGGATTCAACAGCCATGCCTATTTTTCCAGGTGTTTCAAAGAGGCTTATGGTATCAGCCCCAACGAGGTTCGTTAATCTCTCTTCCTGTTTCTGTTCCTGTTTCTGTTTCTCTTTCTCCTTGCCTAAAAAAAACCGCGTAACAGAAAAAAACTTACCCGCACTATTTCATATTCAAATTTTTAGATATTACCTTGACACCGTTTTAGACCCCCGGGGTCAGTCCAAACCAACATGTCTTATGAAAAAATCAGCATTACTCCTTTTGCTGCTTGCCCAGTTGCAGGCATTTTCCCAGTGTTTACTCAGAGAAGTTCCTTTTGACCTGCGGGCCGCAAATGCCAGCCTGGTAGTGGAAGGTTCAGTTACCAGCAAACATTCTTACTGGAACGATGATCATACCATGATCTACACCAGCAATATCATCGAGGTATTTAAGGTTTTCAAAGGCAGCCTGTCAGGCAACAGCATCGAACTCATTACCGAAGGTGGTGTTGTAGGGCTGGATATGATCAAGGCCGAGCCCTCGCTCCAGCTGAATGTGGGAGAAACAGGTGTTTTTCTTTGTGTTGCTCCTAAAAGGATCAAGGGAGTTTCGTCAACCCCGGCTATGCATACCCGTTATACCGCTTATGCCGAGTCGCAGGGTTTTATCCGGTACGACCCGCAAAGCAGGACAGCAGCGGATCCCTTTCACCAATATGCGGATATCAAAAATGAGCTCTATAAAAAATTATCACCTGCCCTCAATTACCGGGTCATAAAAAATATGGATTTCACCAGTCCACAGAACCGTGAAATGAAACTCACGGCTATCAGTGGTTTCTCACCGGCTACTATTACAGCAGGCACAGGTTCCGTGCTTACCATTACAGGCAGCGGTTTTGGTGCAACGCAGGGTGCTGGAGTTGTCCGTTTCCGTAATGCGGATGATGGAGGCGCCTCCCTCATCACACCCATTCCCTCCCAGTATATTTTATGGAGTGATACGGAGATCAGGGTGCAGGTGCCGGATGGTGCAGGCACTGGTACCATCCAGGTTGTACAGGGTGTAACATTTACCAGCGGTTCTGCGCTTACTATCAGTTATGCGCACACTAATGTTTATTTTGACCCGGGACCCGGCACTGTTGCCTACCAGAGTGACCATGTTAATGACAATGGATCGGGGGGATATACCTGGCGCATGAATACAGGGTTTGACGCGAATGCGGCAGCAAAAGCTTCTTTCCAGAGAGGATTCGACAGCTGGAGATGCGGAACTGATGTCAACTGGACCATAGGTGCGACTACTTCGATAAATGATGCGGTTAGCGATGGTACCAACGTCATCACTTTTGATAATGCCGCACCACTGGGAGCCGGTATTCTCGGTGTTTGTTATTCTTACTGGTCGGGTTGCGCATCAGGACCAACCATAGTATGGTTTGTAAACGAGCTTGATATCATTTTTGATGAAGGCAGCAATATTGCCCCGCTTACCTGGGAGTTTGGAACTGCTACTCCTTCAGGCAGTGAATTTGATTTTGAAACTGTAGTAGTCCATGAATTGGGGCATGGTCATCAGTTAGGACATGTAATTCAGCCGGGAGCCATTATGCACTATGCCATATCAAACGGCACTTCCAACCGTGCATTGGGGGTTAATGACCTTGCAGGTGGAAATTTTGTACAGGCAAAAAGTGTTGTGGCAAATATTTGCGGACCCGGTGCCATGAGCGCTTATACTGGTTGCAGTATCCTTCCTATAGGAATCACCTCCATCAATGCCGCACCAGAAGGAAAGGGCATTCTGGTTGACTGGACCAATGCAGCTGAATCTGATGTAGCATATTATGAACTCGAAGAATCAGGCAATGGTGCCGGCTTTGTAATCGCCGCCCGTTTTCAGCCAAAGAACAACAGCGGGCTTTCCGCTTCCTATAACTGGCTGGATGAAAGAGTTTACCAGGGGAATAATTATTACCGCGTAAAATCTGTTGGCCTCAGCGGTGAGATCAAATATACCCCGGTGGTAAAAGTGCAGTTTCAAAGTGATAAGCAGGCTTTCACTATTTATCCCAACCCGGTAAAAGGAAATAATATCATGCTGGAGTTCAACAATCTTGAAAAAGGAAACTACAGCCTGGAAGTATTTAATGCGGCGGGACAAAAAGTGATGCGCAGGAACATTGTTCATGCAGGAGGTAATGCAACGGAAATGCTTACCCTGCCTGCGCTTTCAACGGGTTTGTATCATTTCAGGCTGGAAGGAAGCAAAAAGCAGCTTGAACAAAGAATCATGATCACACAATAAAACATTCAATATGCAATCAAGGCCGGCATTGCCGGCCTTTTTTATTTCCTGATTCCCGCATAAAAAAAAGAGGCTTTCCAGCCTCTTTCATTTTAAAATTCTGTTCAGGTTATTTTCCGATCCTGTACAACCTGCCCTGGTCAGTAACCGCGTACAAGGCACCGTCTTTTCCCTGTACCACATCGCGGTAACGCTGGCCACCCTGGTCAGCAGCGATTCTTTCTTCACCAACCACTTTATTATTCTCGATCACGAGGCGGGCAATATGATTGCTGTTAAGACCGGCAATGAATAAATTATTTTTCCATTCAGGAATTTCATTTCCTGTGTAAAAGGTCATACCACTCGGGGAAAGAACAGGATCCCAGTAATAAACAGGTTGCTCCATGCCTTCTTTCTGCGTGATACCTTCACCGATCTTTGGTCCTGAATATTCCACTCCGTAAGTGATAACGGGCCATCCATAATTTTTTCCCGGCTGAATCCTGTTCAGTTCATCACCACCCTTAGGGCCGAATTCATTTTCCCAGAGATCACCAGTTACCGGGTGAAATGCGAGTCCCTGTACATTCCTGTGACCATAACTGTATAATTCAGGCCTGGCACCTGCCCTGCCTGCAAATGGATTCCCCTGCGCGGGCTGACCATCAGTTGTAATGCGTACGATCTTGCCCAGGGCGGAATTCAGATCCTGCGACTGCGGCCTTGTTACCAGGTCAGAACGTTCACCCGTACTAACAAAGAGGTTACCGGATTTATCGAAAAGAATGCGGCCACCGTAATGCAGATTGCCTTTGTAGGCAGGTGTGGCGCGGTAGATCACCGCAGCATTTTCCATTCGGCTGTCATCTGCTGATAATTTTCCCTTAGCCACTGCCGTTAGGTTACCCTCGGGCGTGCTTTCAGAAAATACCCAGTACACCATCCTGTTGGAAGCGAACTGTGGGTCAAGTGTAATACCAAGTAAACCGCCCTGGCCGGCAGCATTCACCGCGGGAATTCCAGTGATGGCTGCACTTAACTGGCCGGAAGTATTTGCGATCCTCATGGTGCCGGCTTTTTCTGTGATCAGAAACCTGCCATCAGGCATTACTGCTATGCCCCATGGATTTTTCAATTCGCCGGTGAGCGCACGGGTTGAATAATCTGCACTGGTGCTAACACCTTTTATCCTCGTCTGGCCTGCAAATGCAGGCTGGTAAGCGGTATTGGGAGCTTTAGTTTCCACGGGCGGCAGGTTTGAAGTATCACCTGAACCGGTGGTGCTGTTATTGGTGTTATGCGTGCCGCAGGAAGCAAAGATGCAGGCGGCCGCGGCCGGAAGAAATAATTTGATGAACATGGATGTATGGTTTTGAAAAAATTGAATACGAAGTTAAGTGCACGAAAAATTATACCAGCAGGCAGGAAAAGAGTTTTTTGAAAGATGACGCAGTTAAGGAAGAGAGGAGAATGGAGGTTCGTATGGAATATTCTTCTTTCATTTCTCCGCGGACATTTATTCTCTCTATTCAGCAGGCAGGGCCAGGCTGAATTCAGCACCTTCCCCTGTCTTGCTTTTCGCGAATACATAACCATTATGGTTCTCGGCCACTTTGCGCACAATGGACAAACCAATGCCGGTGCCCTTGTATTCCACATTACCATGCAGCCTCGTGAATACATTGAAGATGCGGTCTGCATTTTCCTGGTCGAAGCCGATGCCATTGTCCCTGAATGAGATCAGATGATAATACCGCTGCTGGTCATCCAGTGAAAGATTCACAGGAAGATCAGCACCTTTCACCTTCTTACTGCTTACGGTGATCCGTGGTGCCAGTTCCTGCTTCTGGAATTTGATGGCATTGCTCACAAGATTCTGGAATGCCTGTTGCACCTGGCGTTTATTGGCTGTGATAACCGGGAGTTTTTCAACTTCGATCCTTGCCTTTTTTTCTTCTATCTCTATTTCAAGATCACCCAGTACCTGCCTGGTAATATCATTGAGATCCACCTCATCAAGCATGCGGGGTTTCACACTTACCTGGGAATAGGATAAAAGATCATCAATAAGATCACCCATTCTTTTTGCGGCAGCTTCCATTCTTTCAAAATACCGGAGTTCATCTGGCTGGAAACGTTCACCCAGCATGCTCCTGATCTTATCGGAAAAATAATGGATCTTCCTGATCGGCTCCTTCATATCATGTGAAGCCGCATACGCGAAATCTTCCAGGTTGGCATTGCTTCTCTTGAGATCATCCACATATTTTTCCAGTTGCAGCTGTGCTTTTTTCAACTGGGTATAATCAGAGAATGTAACAAGTATCTCCTCACCCATCCTGATACTTTGCAGGTCGAGGAAAATATCGAGTCCGTCAACATTATAGTGGATGTCCATACGATGGCTCTCGCCGGTATCGTAGGTTCTTTTATACATGTCAAAAACCCCGTTCTCCAGATATCCCGGGAACCATTTGCTTCCCAGGTCACCATTAAGTTTTTCAGGGGTCTGTCCAACATAAGAAGCAAACATTGGATTGGTGATCACGAAACGGAAATCAACTACTTCGCCCTGATCATTTTTAATAGGTCTGAAAATGAACATTCCAGATTGAGAATAATTGAATACGGCACGGAGCCTTTCTGTTGATTCAAGAACTTTTGTCTGGGAGCTTTCCAGTTCCAGTGTGGTCAATTTCACCTGGTTGGTCAGTTCCTCCTCAAACATTTTATCTTCATGGATGTCGGCGCTGGTGCCGATCCACATCAGTAATTCATCTTCCTTATCGCGCTGCGGTATGGTGCGGGTGAGATGCCAGCGGTATTCACCATTTTTATTCTTCAGGCGGTGTCGTACCTTAAATTCTTTTCCGCTTTCCAGCGCGTCATTCCATTTTTCGAGATTCTCTTTTTCTTCATCGGGATGAACGATCTGGAGCCATCCTTTTTGCTGCCACTGTTCTTTTTCCAGCCCCGTATATTGATGAACCGCCTTGTTATAATAAGTGAAAGCGCCTTCATTGTTCGAAGCCCACACGAGCTGCGGCATGGAATCGGCCAGCAGGCGGAAACGCCATTCACTTTCCTCCACCTGTTGTTTGGCCAGGTTGAGGTCAGTAACATCAGCAGCCGTATTCATCACGCCATATACCTGGCCCTGTGCATCAAATAAGGGCGTGAAAATATAATTGAAATAAAAGATCTGCTTTTTACCATTTACCACCAGGTCGATCCTCCTGTTCTTGGCCTGGTATGCTATGCCTGTAGTGAATACTTCATCAAGCTGGGTATAAACTTTCTGGTCCTTCAGTTCCGGTAACACTTCAAAATAAGTTTTACCTACCACATCATTTCCCTTACCCCACACGTCGAGGATGGACTGGTTTACAAATTCTATAAGCATCTCGCGTCCTATATAAACACCAATTGGGAAAGGAGCATTTTCTATGATGGCACGTACCCGTTGTTCATTCTCCTGCAGTTTTTTGCTGGCCAGCACCTGGGTGTTCACTTCAGTAGCAACTGCCATGATGCCTGAAATGGTATCATCCTCTTCCCGGAATGGTTCATACACGTAATTCACATACACGGTTTCCATTTTACCATTCCTGGGCAGCTCAACAGGCACACTGTATGCCGTATACGTTTGACCGGTTGTATAAACATTGTGCAGCAGTTCTTCAAATCCCTGTTGTCTTGCTTCGGGCAATCCTTCAAAAATGGGTTTGTAAAGAATTTCATCTGCAGGCTTACCCCAGAATTCGATCATTCTCTGGTTGGCATTTTCAACAATATATTCGGGGCCGCGGAAAATGCACATGGCTACAGGAGCCTTCAGGATGATATTATTGAGATTTCTTGCACTTTTCTCCAGTTTCTTCGCATTAGAAACATTGCCGGTGGTTTCGAAGCAGGTAACAAACACACCATTGATCCTTCCGTCATCATCAAAAACAGGACTGTAACTGAAGGTCCAGTAAATATCTTCCATCCGGTTGTTCCTGTAAAAAGGAACCAGCTGGTCTTCAAAATATACAGGCTTGCCGGTACTCATCACCTGCTGGATCAGCGGCCCGATAAATTCCCAGATCTCAGGCCATACATCTTTACCGGACTTCCCGATAGCAGGATGTTTGCCTTCATCACCAAGGCTGGGCCTGAAAGCATCATTATAAAAGCAGGTCAGGTCTTTTCCCCAGAACATAAACATGGGAAAGGCAGAATGCAGCATGATGCCCAGCGTGGTGCGAAGACTTGAAGGCCAGTTTTCAGGAGCACCCAGGCTGGTAGCGTCCCAGTTATAATGACTGATTATTTTCCCCAGTTCACCACCTTCTTCCAGGAAGTAAAGGCGTTCTTTTTCCGAAACAGATTCCAAAATATTTGATTGGTGTTAGGAATTGAATGTACAGATTTTCAGATTACGACATATGTTTTTATGGATGAGCCAGGAGGGTATTCTACAAAATTTCTTCAGGCAGTATGTAAAATTAACAATCCATGCATCCTGGTTGAAACCATAATTTATGAGGAAGATGCTACTGCTGTTGCATACGCTCGCCGTATGCCTGGCCGCTCATGCCCAGGGCCGCCTGCTCGACCAGCCCATGCAGATCAAAAAATTATCCATGTCTGTAAAAGCGGATTGTTTTACAGCGGTAACTTTTATAGAGATGGAATTTTTTAATCACAGGCAGCAGGAAATTGAAGGGTTGTTCCATTTCTCCCTACAACCAGGCCAGGTGATCACAGCCTTCCAGCTGGACCTCAATGGAAAATTCCGTGATGGCAGCATTGAAGAAAAATGGAAGGCCACCAACGCATACAATACAATTGTTGGTAAAAGAATCGATCCTGCACTCATCACCCAGGAATACAAAGATCATTACAGGCTGAATATCTATCCTGTACCGGCACGCAGCAGCAGGCGCATCACCATGACCATTCATGAGCAACTGGTGAAACAGAATGGAAGGTTATCATACAAATTTGATTTCAACAGGCAGGATACCGCGCAGGAGTTTGAACTCAGGATCAAAACTTCAGGATGCAATCCTGCACATACGGAAAATGGAATGATCCAACACCAGGCCTTTGTATTCGATTTTGATGGCATGCAGGTGCTCGACAGGAAACTGAAAAAACAGTCATTGAACCAGCCTATAGCTTTTTCACTTGAAGCAGCATCCAATCTTTATTGTGTGCAGCAGCAGGAAGGCAAAACATTTTTCGCGGCACGTGTTACACATTCAGTACCGGAAGTATTGACGATCAGTCCGAAAAAATTACTCGTATACTGGGATGCCTCAGGATCTGCGCTGAAACGCAACCTGGCACGCGAGATCAGTTTCCTGAAACAATACATGCAGCGCCACCAGACAGAAATCCTTACCCTTATTCCATTTGGTGAAAGAGCGGCTGATCCCAGGACTTTTTACCCGCAAAAAAACAGGGACTGGATGGATCTCATTTACAAGCTGAGTTATGATGGTGTCACACGTATGGACCAGTTGCATCTCGGCAATAAAGACCATGATGCCGTAATGGTATTCAGTGATGGATTTCTTTCCTATGGTGCTGCCATGCCGGAAGCAGCCTACAAACCACTGTATACAGTTTCAACCTCTTTACACCGTGACACGGTTTTCCTGAAAAACCTGCCCGGTAACAGCGGTGGAAGGTATATTGACCTCACCAGGTTTACGGTTCCGGAAGCTATTGCACAAAGTTCTCTTACCTATAATAAACTGCTGGATGTGCAGTCATCCACCGGGGGCGCTGTATATGAGTTCAGCCAGCTGCATAACGAATGGCTCTTATATGGTGAATTGCAAAAGGATGATACCCTCACATTCATTTATGGCAACAGGCAGATGGAGCATACGAGAAAACAGGTTTTACTCAGGAAAAACGGTGGATGCCGGGCCTGGGGTGTAAACAGGCTGGGCATGCTGCAACAACTGCCCAATAAAAATAGCAACTGGCAGGATCTGCTTGAGTTTGGCCTGCTGGAAAAAATTGTTACACAGAATACAGCCTATATCGTGCTCGAAAGAATTGAAGATTATATCAGGTACCAGATCACACCACCTAAAGAACTGGAGGCAGCGTGCGCAGAGCAGGGATATATAACCAAATCCCCACAATCCAGAAGACAAATGCTTCGTGAACGGGGTACCGCAAGTATCATCAACGGGGTGCTTAACAATTATAACAACCAGTTGCATTTGTATGGCAATAATACCAATAGCATTTCACTCATAGACAGGGAGGTGGATGCCGGTACTAACCTTGTGATGAGTTCTCCGCAGCAGACCGAATTAGCTGGAAATTTGAATGGTATGACTGCCATGGAAGAAGTAGTGGTGGTTGGTTACGGCACTATGAGAAAAACAGCTGTTTCAGGATCTGTTTCCTATTACAACACAAAACAATTTGTGGGCAGTAATGACCTGAGCCAGGTTCTTGCCGGAAGGGTTCCCGGACTATCTGTGAGCCCGCCTGCTGGTACAATACCCGGCGCAACGGGATCGATCAGCATCAGGGGATTTAATTCAATTTCCGGAAGCAACCAGCCTTTATTTGTTTTGAATGGAATTCCCATAGATGGAAATATCAATGACCTTGTTTCTGTAAATGATATTGAAAGTATAACAGTCCTGAAAGATGCATCTTCAGCTGCACTGTATGGATCAAGGGGCGTAAACGGAGTGATCCTGATCACTTCAAAAAAATTCAGACCCGGTTATGATCACAGCAGTTACAAGCTCAGGGATATGGAAGATGAGGATTACCTGGTGAGGCTAAAAGAAACAAGCGGCCAGATGAAATGGATCGTTTACCAGGAAATGAGAATGGAGTATGGAGAACATCCTAATTATTACCTGGATGTGGCCCAGCATTTTTTTGAAAGCGGACTGGTATCAGAGGCCGGCAGTATCATCATGAACGCGGCCGAAGTAAGTAATGGAGCTCCTGCAGTTTTGCGAGCGATTGCTTATAGCTACGAAAGCTGGAAAATTTATGATAAGGCTTCGGAAATATACCGTCACCTGTTAATGAGTGATCCAAAAAATTTGAGTAACTATCATGACCTTGCATGGAGTGTTTACCAGCAAGGAAATGTGGAAGAAGCCGTCAGGCTGTTGTACGCCGGAATCACCCTGAACCTGGAGGAGTATGAAAATTATTACATCCCTGTTAAATCAAGATTACTGAATGATATGAATGCCATGATCGCCATTCACCAGGACCAGAATGATTTTTCATTCATACCTAAGGAAATCATCAGGCCTATGCCGGCAGATCTGCGGATCGTGATCACTTCCAATATCGACAGGAACATCTATCCCGAAATCAGGGAACCCGGAGGAGCTGTCTGTACCGACAACATGAACAAAACAAAAAACGGCGGATACTTCAGCTCGAATTATTACAGCAACCTTATGGATTATACAATCCCTTCCGCGGTGAAGGGTAAATACCGGATCAACCTGAATTATTACGGCGGCATGAATGAAAAAATGCCGGCTATGTACAGGATCATTACTTACCGGGATTTTGGCAGGAAGAACCAGCGACTGGAAGTAAAGAATGTGATAATGAACAACCAGGCCGGCCGTGTAGAGATCGGGGAAGTGGAATGGTAATAAGGCGAATGGCCAATGGCTATTAGCTATTGGCCTTCCTCACTTCCGGTGCAACCTTGGTCGCCAGCAGTTCAATGGCATGCATCACCTTATCATGTGGCATGGCACCCAGTGCCATCTGGGCCAGGAAACGGGTATGACCAAAAAGTTCTTTCTCATATAGGATCTTGTCGATCACTTCCTGCGGACTGCCTACGAGAAGCGCACCCTGTGAAGATGTGGAAGCATCAAACTGCTGGCGCGTGGAAGGAGGCCAACCTCTTTCCCTGCCAATGCGGTTCATCACTTCTGCATAAGGTGGATACAATTCATCGCGGGCCTGTTGTGAATTGGCGGCAATGTAAGTATGCGAGTTAATGCTCAATTGCATTTTTGAAAGATCATGGCCTGCTTCAACATAGGCTTTTTTATAAAGTTCAACCAGGGGCACAAAGCGTGCAGGCATGCCGCCGATAATGGCCAGTGCCATGGGTAATCCCATGGTAGCTGCACGTACAACAGATTCCGGTGTGCCGCCAACCGCTACCCAGAGCGGAATTTTTTCCTGCACCGGCCGCGGATACACACCCCTGTTGCTGATGGTTTGTGTATGCTTTCCTTTCCAGCTGATCTTTTCAGATTGGTTAAGTGATTGAAGCATCTCCAGTTTTTCGGAGAACAATTCGTCGTAATCATTGAGGTCGTATCCAAACAA
>CBDUBK010000015.1:0-12163 GCA_965365375.1 uncultured bacterium
AACCGGCGGTGCCTGCAGGTGATAAACTGCAGTGGCATTTTATTGCTGCCAATGTTCATGATTTTGCATGGGCGGCAGATCCTGAATACAAGCATATCATAAAGAAAGTGCCGGGTGGACCTGAGTTTCACGTACTGTATAATGCTACCCCTACAAGAGATGCTTATGAAGAATTATCTCCTTCATCGCAGGCGCTTTATGGAAACAGTTTCGAAGCTTATGCTAAAAACTGGGATGCCAACTGGGAAGCACTTGCCAATGCAGCTGTTCTTTTCTATCCTTTCGTAAAGGAAAAATTTGGAGAGTATCCGTACGCGCAATATTCTTTTATCCAGGGTGGTGATGGCGCTATGGAATATCCTAACTGTACCATGCTCAAATCATTTGGGCTGGGTTCAGCGATTCATGAATTCATGCACAGCTGGTACCAGGGAATGATGGGTACCAATGAATCTTTGCATGCCTGGATGGATGAAGGTTTTACTGAATGGGCATCCAATCTTGTTGAAGAATATTACAGGCAGAAATTCAGCCTTGCTACCATTGCCAATAATCCTGCAGCCATCCGTAAATCCGATTCGCTGGCCCTTGTACCGCCGGCTTATCACCAGGCTAATTATAATGCCTACCTTAAACTGGCCCGCAGCGGAAGGGAAGAACCATTAACAGTTCATGCCGACCATGCCAATACCAACTATGGTCACCAGACCGGTGTTTATTCAAAGGGAGCAGTATTTGTAGAGCAATTGGGTTATATCGTTGGTGCTGATGTGCGTGACCGGATTATCAAAGAATATTACAGGCAGTGGCGCTTTAAACATCCCAATCCAAATGATTTTATCCGCATAGCCGAGAACGTTAGTAATATGAAACTGGACTGGTACAAGATGTACTGGATCAATACTACACGTACCATTGATTATAAGATAGACAGTTTATGGGATGTGAACGGCCAGGCTAAGGTCAGGCTCAGAAACACGGGTCTGATCCCCATGCCCATTGATGTAAAATTCACTTTCCGCGATGGAAGTACTGAATGGCATTATATCCCGTTGAACCTGATGTATGGCACCAAGCCGGCAGAAACCGGGCAGGAGAACCGTAAGGTTTATGAAGAATGGAAATGGACACACCCGGTATATGAAATTGTTTCTTCGAAAAAACTTACAGATATCGTTAGTGTTGAAATTGATCCATCACACCGAATGGCGGATATAGACAGGAGGAATAATAGGATAGAGTTGAGATGGCCGAACTAAGCTAATGGCTAATGGCCATTAGCCATTAGCTTTTCCCTACATACAGCAAAAACTTCTCTTCAAAATAAGCTTCTTTAAACAGGCTGGCTATTTCCACCATTTTTGGTCTCACGCCGCTGTCTGATATTTCCTGGGCAAGGTCACCGCCTTTGAGGCAGATCAGGCCAGATTTATAAACGATCCCGTTTGATTCGAATTTCGAATTCTTTAATAAAGGCATGCTCCATTTTAAAAGATCTTTTAAAGGAGCTACTGCCCTGCTCACAGCAAAGTCAAATTTTTTATTCTTTATCTCTTCAGCCCTGCTGTGTTGGGTAGTGATATTGTCGAGCTGAAGGGCTTCTTTAACGGCTTCAATGATCTTTAGTTTTTTATTGATACTGTCTACAAGGTGAAATTTTACCTGGGGGAAAAAAATGGCCAGGGGCACACCAGGGAAACCTCCACCGGTACCAATATCTATAATTTCCAACCCGGGTGGGAAATCAAATACAGCGGCTATGCTCAGCGAATGCAAAACGTGTTTTTCATAAAGGCTGTCAATATCCTTTCTTGAGATCACATTGATTTTAGCATTCCATTCTTTATAAAGCGCATCAAGAGCGCCGAATTGTTCCTTTTGCCTGGGTGTGAAATCCGCGAAATATTTCTGGAGCATTTCCATTCCGCAAATATAGCCTGGTGCATTACAGGTGATGTCAGTTCCAGGTTTTTTTAGGTTTTCTCCAGAGTGAAGGAGCGAAGATGATGTAATAAAAAAACATCCAGATATCCCATAGTATGTATGCAGGGAAGAGGTCCTGTTCATTCAAACGTTTCATTGACTTGTTCCATATGATACCCTGCACTGCCAGTCTGATCACAAAGGGAATCAGGGCCAGGCGCCAGTCAAAAAATACAAGGGAAGCTATGAACAGGGGATAAAAAAGAAAAAAACTGAAAGTGTACAGTCCCAATAGGAACTGGTGCGAAGCCTTGTAAAATTTACCCGTTGTATAATGACGGCTTTTTTGTTTGCGCCATTCTTTCCAGCTGCGTTTGGGTTTTGAAACCGTAAAAGCATCTGGATCCATTACCACGGTTGTATTGGTTTTGGTTGCTACTTTATTGATGAAAAGATCATCATCGCCGCTGGGTATATTATTAATGGCGGAGAAACCTTTATTGCGGAAAAACAGGTCCTTCCTGTAGGCAAGATTTCTTCCCACACCCATATAAGGTTTACCTGCAAGCGCATAACCGAAGTATTGAATTGCTGTGTGAAATGTTTCAAACCGGATGGCTTTGTTAAGAAATCCCGGCGCCTTCTGGTAAGCCCCGTAGCCCAGAGCTACCTCGGTGCCATTGGTAAAAGCATCCTGCATTTTAAACAGCCAGTTTTCGCTGGCAGGCACACAGTCGGCATCTGTCAGTAACACAATCTCATGCTTTGCTTCTTTGATCCCGATGGACAAAGGAAATTTTTTACCCGCGATCATCTTCGCTTCCTGCGTGAGGTCAACGATCTGGAGTTTTTTAAAGGTCTTTTGAAGTTCTGCGAGAATATACTTGGTATCGTCAATGGAATTGTCGTTCACCACGATCACTTCGTGGGTGGTAGGATAGTGCTGCACCAGGATACCCGGGAGGTTCCTCGCAATATTTTCATCTTCATCTCTTGCGCAAATGATTACGGAAACAGGATGTTGCTGGGAATGTTCCCTGGGTTTGGCTTTGTAATATGCCACCCGGCGGAAAAAATAGAGATAGTAAAATAACTGCACGGCCGTAATGGCTGCGAAGCCATAAAAAATAACAGCACCCCAACTCATAAGCATGGTGGCGAAGATACCCCCTGTACCAGATTAGGCAGTATATGGATCGAAGAATTTTTTCACATGTTTTTTAAAGTTCAACAGGGAATTAAAGGGGGAGGTATCTTCGCCGGCTATGCCGGCTTTGCAATTTCAACTCGAAAAGACCGATGAAGGTACGGCCGCAAGGGCGGGCACCATTACCACGGATCATGGCACCATCCAGACACCGATTTTTATGCCTGTAGGTACGATCGGCAGCGTGAAAGCCATCAGCCAGCAGCAACTCAAACAGGAAGTTGACCCGCATATCATCCTGGGTAATACCTATCATTTGTACCTGCGGCCCGGAATGGAAACCATGGAAGCAGCCGGGGGACTGCACCGGTTCATGAACTGGGACCGGCCCATACTAACAGACAGCGGCGGCTTCCAGGTTTTTTCACTGGCTGCTAACAGGAAGATCACGGAGGAGGGTGTGACCTTTCAAAGTCATATTGACGGGAGCAAACATCTTTTCTCACCTGAAACAGTAATGGACATCGAAAGATCCATAGGGGCGGATATCATGATGGCTTTCGATGAATGCCCTCCTGCCAATTCCGAATACAAATACGCAAGGGATTCCATGGAACTCACCCATCGCTGGCTCGACCGTTGTTTCCATCATTTCAATGACCGTCCGCCCATGTATGGTCATACCCAAAACCTTTTCCCGATCGTCCAGGGTGCAGTTTATCATGACCTGAGAAAAGAATCCTGTGCTTATATCAGTTCAAAAAACGCGACAGGCAATGCTATCGGTGGACTGAGCGTGGGTGAACCCGAACCGGTGATGTACGAGATCTGCCAGCTTTGCTGTGAAAATCTCCCTATACAAAAACCACGGTATCTGATGGGTGTAGGAACACCCTGGAATATTCTTGAATGTATTTCACTCGGTGTTGACATGTTTGATTGCGTGATGCCCACAAGGAACGGCAGGAATGCAATGCTCTTTACAACCAAAGGCATTATCAATATTGATAATAAAAAATGGGAAAAGGATTTTTCACCCATTGATGAAGGCCTGGACGTGGAAACCAGCCATTATTATAACAAAGCCTATGTCCGGCATCTCTTCAAATCCGGGGAATTGCTGGGACTTACCATCGCTTCCATTCAAAACCTTGCTTTTTATTTATGGCTTGTGAAGGAAGCACGTAAACATATTCTCGCGGGGGATTTTGCTTCATGGAAAGCAGAGATGGTGCCGGTGTTGAAGACGAGGTTGTAGGGGATTCGTGAAGCGTGAATGGTGAATGGTGAATGGTGAATTTTGCGCTCTTCCTCGGTTTTGCGGTAAAATATCAATCACACTTACAGGTCTCAATTAACCAGCTTTCGCTAAAGCCTGCACGCGGACAGCCGGCAAAGCACGATTCACCATTCACCATTCACCATTCACCATTCACCATTCACGAAAATCATTTCGGCGCCCTCCTGTAAAACAAAAACATGATCACAACAAAAACAAGGTTGGGCAGCCAGGCCGCTAGGATAGGCGGCATTTCACCTTTAACTGCAAATACGGTTGAGAAGCGGTCTGATAAGATAAACAGGGCAGCAAGGCCGATGCCGATGGCAAGGTGCAGTCCACTGCCTCCGCGGGTTTTGCGTCCCGCAATGATGGCACCGATTATGGTCAATAAAACCACTGTAACCGGGGTTGCAGTCCGGCGGTGACGTTCCACTTCAAAAGCCTCAAGACCTTCACGGCCTCTCAGTTTTTCTGTATCAATAAATTCAACCAGCTCGGGTGTTGTTAATTTATCCTTCAGGTATTCATCACTGCGTAATTCCTCCGGTTTGATTGGGAGGTTCATATTAATGGAACCTGTTTCTTTTATTGATTCTTTCATTCCATCAATAGTGCGTTCAGTAACACCGGTAAGCTTCCAGTTATTTTTAGCGGTATCCCATTCTATTCTCTGGGCTCTCAGGTTGAAGAATACCATGTTGTTACGGATCTTCTCCATAAAAAATGGACTTGCTGACCTGGTAGCCGTATCATAATTCTTGATACCGATATAGGTAACCGAGTCAAGCCTTTTATAAAAACAGGCACGGCAACCGAAGCTTGTTCCGCTGGAACGGGTGGGATTGTCAATATAGGCAGACTGGAAAGCAGATTTGATTTCGTTGGCCCTGGGTATTCCATAACGGTTGGCAAACCAGAGTCCAGTTCCGAAAATTATTCCGCCCATGATGTAAGGAAGCAGCCAGCGGTTATAGCTGGTGCCTGCCGCAATGATGGCGATGACTTCAGAACGTAGCGCCATTTTACTGGTGAAGAATATCACTGCTATAAAAACAAACAGGGGGTAAAGCAGGCCCCAGATCCAGGGAACAAAACCAACATAATATTGTTTGATGATCTCTTTGGTGCTCAGCCCGGATTTTACAAAATCATCCGTGTGTTCGCTGCTGTCCACTGCTACGGCAATGATCGTGAAGAGCAGCATGCAGAATAAAAAGGTGGTAAAAAATTTTTTCAGTATGTACCAGTCCAGCTTTCGGATCATCGGGGGCTAAGATAGGAAGCCACCAGCTATTAGCCATTGGTCACAGGCTTTTTAACACAGTTCACAATTTGGCTGCGCCATCCTCATTTTATAACTTTAGGCGTTCTAAATCAATCTTCTCAATATAAAAGTTGAAAAATGGGAATTATCAAAGACAGGTTCAAGGTTAAAGGAGATGCGGTTGCTGCCGAGATCAAGGATATCCTGAAAGAACACGGAGATAAAAAAATTGGAGAAGTTCAGTTGTCACAGGTTTACCAGGGTATGCGGGGCATGACCGGGCTGGTTACTGAAACTTCCTTGCTTGACGCGCAGGATGGGATCCGCTTCAGGGGTTATTCCATCCCAGAACTCCAACAGAAATTACCGAAAGCTGATGGTGGTTCAGAGCCACTGCCCGAGGGACTTTTCTACCTTATGCTGGTTGGAGAATTACCTACTGATGAAGATGTGCAGCATGTTACTTCGGTTTGGCAAAGAAGAAGTCATGTTCCCAACCATGTATTTGCAACTATCGAAGCCCTGCCGATTTCCACCCACCCCATGACCCAGTTTGTAGTGGCAGTGATGGCCCTGCAGACCGAAAGCCAGTTTGCAAAGCGTTATGCAGCAGGCATGAGTAAAAAAGATTACTGGGATGCGGTGTTTGATGATTCCATGGACCTGATTGCACGCCTGCCTCGTGTAGCTGCGTATATCTATCGCCGTAAATATAAAAATGGTGACCACATCCAACCGAATGGTTTGCTTGACTGGTCAGGCAATTTTGCCCATATGATGGGTTATGAAGATGAAAGTTTCAAAGAACTGATGCGCCTGTACATGACCATTCACGCCGATCATGAAGGAGGAAATGTATCTGCCCATACAACCCACCTGGTAGGATCCGCATTGAGTGATCCTTACCTCAGTTTTGCCGCAGGAATGAATGGTCTTGCCGGTCCGCTGCACGGCCTGGCCAACCAGGAAGTGATCAAATGGATCTTTGAAATGCGTGAAGAACTTAATACCGAGTTGCCCTCGAAAGACCAGATTGCGGAATATGTGAAAAAAACGCTGAGTGAAGGAAAGGTGGTACCGGGATACGGACATGCCGTATTGCGCAAAACCGACCCCCGTTATACCGCGCAAATGGAATTTGGCAAGAAACATATGCCTGATGATCCGCTGGTACAAACAGTATGGAATATTTATGAAGCTGTTCCTCCCATTCTTCAATCATTGGGCAAAATCAAAAATCCATGGCCCAATGTGGATGCGCATAGTGGGGCATTGTTAGTGCATTATGGGATGAGGGAGTATGAATTCTACACGGTATTGTTTGGTGTGAGCCGTGCACTTGGTGTGCTTTCCAGTCTTTGCTGGGACAGGGTGCTGGGCTTCCCGCTCGAGAGACCTAAATCCGTAACCACGGAACTGGTAAAAAAATGGCTGAAAGGAGAAGATGAGATCTGGGGCGAATGATCAGAAAAAATTATCCAGTGACTTAAGGCTGATGGGCTTCTCCCAAATGGTGAGTTTGGCCCCATCGAGTTCTGTAGGCATGGTTGGCCTGAATGCACTGATCAGGTGATACTGTATGGCAGGAAACTGCTGGTAAAGCTCAGGAAGCTTGTCCCATCCCAGCCCATCGGGCAGGTTATAATCAATGAACAGGTAATCAGGCACGATTTCCCCCATGCGGGAGATGCCATCGTTGAGTGTATGGGCAATGTGTACTTCGTAATTTTTTCGAAGAAAATATGTCTTCATCAGGAGACATAGATCTACTTCGTCATCAATTATTAAAACCTTTTTCCTCGTTGTCATAATACTCCCTGCAAAGATTTACTTCCTTTAATTATCATACCACAATCATTTATTCAGCTGCCCGTCATCAGGTTAAAATTAAGCATTGGTGCATATTTTTAAACAAAGAACTAAAATATTCTCTCCCGTCATTCAGAACAGTTTGGTATGATTATTTTAAAAATGACTGAAATAATTGCTCATTAATTAAACTGAATACTATGACAACAAAATCGAAAGTGATACTGGGGCTGGTAGGCGCCGCAGCTGCCGGCGTGGTAATAGGATTGCTCCTTGCACCTGAAAAAGGCACTGACCTCCGCAAAAAAGTAAAAGACACTGCTGGTGACTGGGCCGGACACCTTTCCGACCTGTTTTCCAATGCCAAAGGTGAGTTCGACAACCTGCGCAACAAAGGCAGCAAGGCTGCCGGCAGCGCTGCTGATAAATTCAGCAACGTAAAAGAAAGTTATAGCTGATCAGGCTCATGGGCAGGCCCCGGGCCTGCCTTTTTTTAAAACTTACCTGAAAGTAATACTACATGCAAGAAGACGTAAAGCCTAAAGAAGATTTCAAAGCCAAGTTTACGCACCTCAAGGATCACGTATCTGATTATGTAGGTACTTATAAAGAGATTGCAAAAGCAAGGGCTGTGCGTGGTGCCTCCAATGCCACTGCAGGTATAGCTATTGGCATTACCGCATTTTTCTTTGCATTCTTTCTCCTGTTCTTTACCGGGTTCGGACTCGGCTGGTGGCTGGGTGATGTGCTGGACAGCCGGGCAGGCGGTTTTTTCGCTGTTGCCGGTTTCTTCCTTTTGTTATGTGTTGTGCTTTTTGCCTTGAGAAAGAAGGTAATTGTTCCCATGATCAGAAACATGCTTATTTCGAAAATATATGAGTAAGATCAAAACCTATAACGACCTCCTGCAGGAAGAACAAAGACTTCAGCAAAAACTGAAGGGGCAGGAGTTGCTCATCCGCCAGGATATCCTGAGCATGAAGGAGAACCTGGAACCTGTTAAGAAAATGTACGACACTGTACATAAGGTTTTCACAAGGGATAACCGTGTTCCTGTTTTCAACCTGGGACTTGAAATGGGAATTGACCTTCTTTTGCGCCGATTTATCCTTGCACGTGCAGGATGGTTTGCAAAGATCATGGTACCATACATCGTCAAAAATTATTCATCACACATTATTGGTGAGGAAAAACGTAAGGCACTGGTGAAAAAGATCCGGGATATGTTCAATAAGGTAAGGCCCGGAACCCAGCCTGCTCCGGGCGCGGAAAGAAAAAACTGATAAGGGTTTTGATGTGGAAGATTATTCCCTGTAAACCCCAAAAAAACTGGGAGTTTAAGGCGTTGAAAAAAGGTACAGTTTTTCGTTATAACTAGTTAGCTGTTTAAATATTTGATTATGGATACTAAAGGACCAAGGGATCCAAAGGAAAAAAACAAGCAGGGACCATTCACCTCTCCTGAGCCGGAAAAGCCCATGGAAAGGGAAGGTGGTGATGATAGCCTGGCTGATTCTTCACCAACCGATAACAGGTCGGATGAAAAAGTCATTGTGAATGAACAGCGGGAAAATAAAACGGTAAATGCTCCTTCCCAAACGGCTGCTTATACCAGCGAGGGAAGTAATAATGATGAAGGAATTATTTAGGATTTAAACGATAGATGAAAAAGTAAATATTAGGAAGGAAAAGATCTTATACCTCCTGGTTGTGTTTAGAAATGGGTGGATGTGAAGAATGTATAGCCGGGAGGTTTTTTTATTAATATTTTGTCGTCGGAGGGTTAGGTTGAAGATTGCCCCGTCACTTTGTGAACGGGGCAATTTTATGTTGCTGATAGCCATTGTTGTGAGCATAAAAAAAGTGCAATGAATTTGCACTTATATCTGAAATACGATCCGAATAGTTTAGAGCGCTTTCCTAATCCACTCTTCTGAATCCGCCTGCTATCAGCGATAATACAAAAAGAACCAGGAAGATATAGAACAGGATCTTGGCTATGGATGCCGCACCCGCCGCAACTCCGCCAAATCCGAAGATGGCTGCTACTATAGCAATCACCAAAAAAATAAGTGTCCAGCGTAACATAGTTAAAGGGTTTTGTTATGAATTTATTTTCAATGATAGTTATCAAAGAACCGTACCATAATCAGCCTGCCACGGCCATACTTACATTGAGAAAACAGCTATGATTTTGAGGAATTTGTTCTACTAAATCAGAATGATTTTCAATACTGATTGTTATTGCATGTTTTGAAATTTTTGGTACTGTTTTTTCTGCATTAATTATGATGGGCGTATTGTGTCCAATCCTCAAACTCCTAAAGATTTCTTCGTTATGCAAAAAATGAATAACACGGCTGCCGGTTCAGGTACCATGCAGATGAACGGCCCAGGCAAACCTACCATGCCTGTTCATGGAAGGCAACCAGTCATCGAAAGAAGAACAGCAGATCCCTCATCAACCTATCCAAAAGGGGAACGTTACCCCATTCCTTCTTTTTTTGAATACCGGATCAAGCCAAGGGATTTTGACCCTCTATAAATATTTTCGTCCTTAACCATTCCATTAGTCCTGCTATGCGGGACTTTTTTATGCCTTTGCAAATTGAGGGAAGTGATTTAAGCTCCACAATTTGGGGAAAAATTTGCCCGGCTCTCAGTTTACTGTTGAGGATGCTTGAGGTTAACAGTACGTCAGGTAAACCTTTGTAATTTTTAAAATGTTGATTTTCAATTATTTACAATTAAATCAATCACAACAGTTTTTTGGTGTCCATCTTGTCTTATCCAGATGAGCCAAAATCATCACCACAATGATCAATCAGCATTTAGGCCAAAAGCAGCGCCTTAAGATTCTGCCCCAGCAGATCCAGCTGCTCAATTTTTTTCACCTCAACACATTAGAACTCGAACAAAGAATTCTCCAGGAGATTGAAGACAATCCCCTGCTGGATGACCAGAAAAACGAGTTTGAAACCGCAGCGGACAAGTACAATAAAGATTCCGTACAGGATTACCAGGATTGGGAAGAATATGGTTATGATGATATCCCGGATTACAAAACAGAGTACAATGGGTATCTCCATAATGATAAGCTCCCTGAGCGCCCGGTAGTAGGCGGTTTTGATTACCGTAGTACTTTGAAAGAGCAGTACAAGCTCACCACGGATGACCAGACAGAAATAGAAGTGGCTGAGTTCATTATTGACTCCCTCAATGATTCCGGGCTCATGGAGCAGGACATGGAGGCTTTAGCTGAAGATTATTCTTTCAAGCAGAACAAATGGGTGGAACCATCGGCCATAGAGATGATCCTGGAAAAGGTTCAGCAACTCGAACCGGTAGGTATTGGTGCCCGCAGTATCAAGGAATGCCTGTTGATCCAATTGCACAGGCTGAATACCAAAAGGCCTGATGTGAAAATGGCCGTCCGCCTGCTTGAAGAACATTTTACTGACCTGCATAACCGGAACATGGACAAGATCAAAATGCATCTTTCCATTGATGACGAAGAATTAAAGATCGTATTGAAGCTGATTGCTTCTTTAAAGATGAGGCCGGTATGTGAATTGCAGGAAGGAGTTAATACTAACCAGAACATTCTTCCTGATTTTATTATCACAAGAAATGGCGACTCCATTGATGTGGCATTGTACAGGAACCGTTCAGAAAGCCTGAGCATTAATTCATCCTGGAAAGAAATGGCTGAAAACAATGCAAAGGTTACAACTGATAAATCAGCCGTTCAGTATATAAAGAATAAACTGCAGTCAGCGCAATGGTTCATTCATGCGGTTCAGCAACGCGAATCCACCATGCTCAAAATAATGAGGGCGATCGTGCAGATGCAGTATGATTATTTTGTCACAGGTGATATCAACCAGCTCAAGCCAATGATCCTGAAAAATATCGCGGAGATGGTAGGAGTGGATATTTCAACTGTTTCAAGGATCACCTGCAACAAATATGCAGAATCACCTTTTGGGCTCTTGTTACTGAAAGATCTTTTTACTGAAGGAATTGCCAACCAGACCGGCCAGGTGATCAGCAATAAAGTAATACAATCCGCCATTGAGGAAGTGATAGAAAGCGAGGATAAACATAATCCTTATACAGACCAGCAGCTGGTGAAGATCCTCTCACAAAAAGGTTTCTCTGTAGCCAGGCGCACTGTGGCCAAATACAGGGAACAATTACAGATACCTGTCTCTCATGTTCGGGGGTTATGGGCATAAGCTTAAATTTGATTACGAACCATAAAAAACAAAAAACCAGATGCAGACCATTTTAATTATTGATGATGACAGAGATATGTGTCTTTTACTGAAGCGGTTCCTTACACGTCATGGATATGAAGTGCTGGAATCCTACAGCGGGAAAAAAGCCCTCGAGCTCCTGGAGACTACAGAACCTTCATTAGTCATGTGTGATTTCCGCCTGGAGGATATGGAAGGAAATGTATTGCTGGGAAAGATAAAAGAGAAATATCCCCACCTGCCTGTTATCATCATCACCGGTTACAGTGATATCAAGATTGCCGTTGAAGTAATGAAGATGGGCGCTTATGATTATATCACCAAACCACTTTTCCCCGACGAGATACTGGTAACCATTAAAAAAGCATTGGAAACAGCTTCACAGGGTGAAACCGTACTGGTTCCCCGCAATGTGGAAGCTTCATCCAATGGACACCAGAAACAGGAAACGGCCGTTGCTAACCGTGAAAAAGGTCCTG
>CBDUBK010000016.1:0-12145 GCA_965365375.1 uncultured bacterium
CCTATCCCAGTATTCATGAGTATGAACACTGAAACAGGTCTCAATCATCTCCAGGTTTTCTGCCTGCAGTAATATGGAAAAAGCATGACCTGAATGATGGATTACCGCGGCCAGCTGCGCCAGGCGGATGGTGGGAAAATTGCCAGGCCTCATTCTTAAAAAATATACAGGAACCATAACTGGTTTCAAGCCATATTTCCCTGCAAGAAATTCATACTCGGTTTTGAGTTGCCGGGGATGTTCATCTTTGAAATCATTGTGCAGCAGCCCGGCCTGTCCCAATAACAATGCTTCAAGCTGCAACAAATTGTGCCTGTGTTTGGCAAGCAGGTTCAATGGCAGGGACATTGCGATAGCTTCGAAAGCGTCTGCATTGGTAATGGATCCGAAGTTGCGCGCGAGCATCCACCAGCAGGTTTCCTCCCAGTGGTTTTTATTCTGTTCAAGAAAAGAAAAAACCATTGCCGATTTCCTTGTAAGCCTTTCAGCCATGAGCCTGTCCTTCCATGAAACCCAGGTGATGGTATTGATCTTGTGCATGGACCGTGAACAAGGAATCAGTTCCGGTGATTTCATGAAAGAATCATAACGTTCTAGCAGGATCATGGAAATCCTGTTTTGCAATTCAAGAATGGGAATCTGGGGTGTAACATTCTCGTTATGTGTGAGCACCACGTGAAGGATCACATTTTTATAATTAGGATCATCCTGGTGCCCGTGCTGGTTCCATTGAGAAGTTTTATGATGGATCTCTACAGACCCGGCCATCAGTGTTCCTGCAATACGCACCTGTGCGTTCAGAAAGTCAGGACCCTGTCCCCTATTGAGTTTCCCGGGATGGATCACTTCAATTGTTTCCCCATCAATCGTATGTAGAGATGCCCTGTTGAAATATTGGAATTGCCAAATGTATTGCAGCAGCTTTTCGGTCATTTCACCCCGTTTGTAATTCGCCTGAAATTGTATTTAATTTACGCAAAATTAGACTCTTATGAGAACTGCACTCCTGCTATGTGCGTTTTTCCTGCATTCCCTGGTTTTTGCACAGAGTAACTGGACCGCCATCATGACCCAGGGTTCCGGCGAGCAATCCTATAATTATTTTGATGATCTCAAAGGAGTCGAAAATTTTATTCTTGAACAGGCCAAAAAAAGCAAGGTGGTTCACGAAGTTGCTTACGGCAATGGAAAATGGTACGCGGTTTCAAGCCATGTGACTGTTAAAACCGATATCAGCTGGAACTGGGATACCAAGTTTCCTTCCGAATGGGTTTCAAAACGCTGGGATGCAGGCCAGCACATTACCAAGATTACATATGGCGACGGCAACTGGTTTGTGATTGCTACCAACAATACCAATTACAAAATGCAATCCTGGGCCACCCGGTATACCTGGGAGGATATTGATAAATTCATTAAAGACAAATGGAAGGAGAATACGCGTTACAACATTACAGACCTGGCTTATGCCAATGGGCTCTGGTGCGTAGTGCTTTCTGTGATGGACGTTTATGAAAAACAAACCTTCAAGGTGAGCGAGGAATTTCCAACCAAATGGATCCAGGAAAAATATGATGAGAAATATAATATCTCAACCATAGAAAGTGATGGTGAAAAATGGTACGTGGTCATGACCCAGAAAAGTACACAGAAGGGTGAGACCATTTTTATACCGGAAACGAATTTCCCCGCCACCAGGATCAAGGAAGAATGGGATAAATCGAGACGCATCTCATCCATCGTTTTCCGGGATGCTTCCAAAAGCAACGCCAACCTTTATAAGGAATACGTAAAGCAGGCAGGAGAAAAACTTTCCAGGAAGGAATACCTGGCAGCGATAGATTTATATGACAAGGCTTTGAACCTGAATACTTCCGATGCAGGCACCTGGAATAACCGTGCCTGGTGTAAATATCTTACAGGCTCCTGTTACAGTGCTTTGACAGATATCAACAAATCCATCGAGTTAAAGAATGCCTCCTATAACAATCATACAAAGGCAGCCATACTCAAATGCCAGAACAAATGTTCGGAGGCAATTGTTTATTTCAACGAGGCAGTGCGTTTGTATAAAATAGAAAAAGGCAGTGTTGATAATATCAGCTATTATACCGACCGTGCAGATGCAAAAAAATGCATGGGTAATTACGACGGTGCACGTGAGGACTACCAGCTTGCGTTGCAGCTGGAACCCAATAACTCAACAGTGAGGGCTGAACTTGATAAAGTAGACGAGCTCATTGCACGGAATAACAAACCGGTGATCACCTGGGATTTTCCCTTTGAATCCACTGTACAGACGATGACGTCAACTGTTTCTGTAAAAGCATGTATTTCCACCCAGGGAGTTATCAGGAAAAAGATACTCGTGGTTAATGGAGAAGAAATTCCTGTTCGTGGTGAAAAAGGTTTGGGTGTGGAAGATGATTGCAAGGATTTTGTTGCCCAGAACCTGGTATTAAAGAATGGTGTGAACGAAGTGTATATAAAGGTGGAAACCGCAGCAGGAACCTTTGGTATTTCAGATAAGAGGAAAATCGTTTACAGTCCCGCCAGTACAAAAAGTAATTATTACGCATTGATGATTGCTGTTGAAGAATATGATGACCCTGCAATCAATCCCCTGAATGATCCCGGTAACCGAAATGTTGGTCCGGTTGCAGAGCTGAAAGCATTGAAAAAAACGCTGACTGCCAAATATGATTTTCCTGAATCGAATGTAAAGTTCCTGGTGAACCCTGATAAAACAGAGATCATTAACAGCCTGCTGTTTTATAACACCCTCAAACCCACCGACCATTTCCTGCTCGTTTATTCGGGGCATGGAGATACACTTGGAAAATCAGGATTCTGGTTGCCGAAAGATGCTGTAAAAGACAAAGAAAAAATTATCTCTCCATTGGTGAACTGAGCGATTACCTGCAGAATATCAACACCAAGCATACCCTGGTTGTTGCTGATGCCTGCTTTAGTGGAATTCTCCTTCAGCAGGGACATAAAACCACCAATGAAACGGAATGTAATATCGCCAATGAGAACAGTGGATTTACGGCACTCACGAGCGGCGCACTTACACCGGTGCCAAACTCCAATCTTTTTATGAGCACACTCACAAGACTGCTTGATGAATCTTCCGGCTGTATGACTTCTGAGAAATTGTATTTCCTGCTCAAACAGAATATGCTCAATAAAACTAATTTCCAGAACCCGCAATACGGGATGCTGCGGCTTGACATGATGCAGTTTGGCGGGCACTTCACCTTTTATAAAAAATAACAATGCTGAGAATATTTATTTCTTGTTTCATAGTATTCTTCTCATCGCAGTTAGCTGCGCAATATGCCATGGGTATTCCTGAAACACCGGATACTTCCCTGGAAAAAATGAAACAGAAGACCACCTTGATTTCAGCTAATTACAAATCTCTTGGCGGTGCCGCATCACTTAAAAAATTCTGCCCCACTCCAGGAGACCAGGGAAGGTATTCCACCTGTGCTGCCTGGTCTACTGCCTATGCCGCCCGTACTATAATTGAGACACAGAGAAAAGGATGGAACAATACAACACAGATCACGCAGAATACCTTTTCCCCGATGTTCATTTACAAACTCAATAATCCCTATGATGCCAATTGCTCGCAGGGAGCACACCCGGCAGATTTGTTTGAACTGATGCAGGATAAAGGTGTTCCCCTGCTTCGGGATTATTCTGCCCAGTGCCAGGTACCTGGCGAGCCTGATTTTGCTAAAGCAAAACCTTACCGCATCAATGCAATGCAGAAGATTTTTTATCATACACCCTACCAGGGCAACATTGTTTCCACCAGTGACATGCTCAAGATCAAAAAATCGCTGAGTGAAGGTAACCCGGTTGTGATCTCATTTGTATGCCCGCCGAGTTTTTCAAAGGCCGGCACCAACTGGCAGCCTTACGAAAGTCCGCTCATAGTAAATAATAACCAGCATGGCCGTCACGCTGTTTGTGTAGTTGGTTATGATGATGACCAGTATGGTGGCGCCTTCGAGATTATGAACAGTTGGGGAACCGGCTGGGGTAATGGTGGCTTTACCTGGGTCTC
This sequence comes from uncultured bacterium, assembly GCA_965365375.1. Lineage (GTDB taxonomy): Bacteria > Bacteroidota > Bacteroidia > Chitinophagales > Chitinophagaceae > Flavisolibacter. Next base: position 4,079 of record CBDUBK010000016.1, read on the forward strand.
ATATGATGTGTTCAGAAAGTTTACCTATGCTGCAGTGGAACTGCAGAAATTTGAAAAAGAGGAAACGTTATCCAAACTGAGTGGCTCGGTACAGCTACTGGACATCAACGATGCAGCCATGAAGGCAACCCGCATCCGTGATGGTCATTATAAACTCAATGATTCTTATTCCAGCGGTACACGTTTCAAACTCATGGTGAACAATACGGAACCCACCTATATGTACGTGGTTGGCGCTGATGCCAACGGTAATTATTCAACCCTGTTTCCTTATAATAAAAATGTAAGTGCTTCTCTGAACTATCCCAATTCAACTGTTGCCATTCCATCGGAACAAAAACATATCCGGATGGATAATACGGTTGGAAAAGATTACATGCTTGTGATTTATACTAAGGATGCCTCTTATGATATTGATAAGGTGATCAGCCAGCTGCGCTATGCTAATGGAAATTTCCCGCAAAAAGTGCAGTCGGTTTTGCAGAACAGCATGAAGAAGAACCGGATCGTTTATGATGAGAACCGGATTTCTTTCAGGTCAACCGAGGCTGATAAAGGGGATGTGGTTTTGGTGATTGAGATCGATCATATCTGATCAGTTTCAGATTAATCCAAATGAATTCAAGGCCTGTACTACCCTGCTCACCGGCAGCCCCATCACATTGTAGAAATCACCGCGCACAGATTTGATGCCCACTACCCCGATCCATTCCTGGATGGCATAGGCACCTGCTTTGTCATAAGGCTGGTACTTGTCTACATAAAAGGCGATCTGGCTTTCAGTTAAAATATGAAAATCCACTTCAGTCGTATCTGCAAAAGCAATTTCCTTTTCTCCATTCCTGATCACCACACCTGTGATCACCCGGTGACTCTGGCCACTCAAACGGCCCAGTATTTTAACCGCATCATCCCTGTCTGCAGGTTTTCCAATAATGTCGTTTTCAACCACTACAATGGTATCCGCTGCAATAATGGTACGTCCGGCGGCAACATCCTGAACCGCAACTGCTTTTTCACGCGCGATGTGAATGGCTGCATGGTCATGCGGTAAACCAGGTGGAAAGGTCTCTGCTGTTGGCTTTACCAAAATATCAAAAGGGATCTCGGCCCATTCCAGCAATTGTTTTCTTCTTGGTGACTGTGAAGCAAGAATGATTGATGCCATAATCAAAAATAGATGCGGAAAAAAATGATGGATAAAATTCCCGAAAGCATGATCAGCTTACTGATATTACTCAGCAATGCAAAATCCTTCGTACTGCTGGCAGTCCGGAGTTTTGAAAGAAGGTAAACCAGTGGCATAATAATCAGCAGCAGGCTGTAGGCTATAGCGATCCACCATCCCCACCTCATCACGTATAATTGCAGGATCACCAGTGCGGCGATCAAAACAACCGTCCAGATGGCAACATATACTTTGGATACACGGATCCCGGAAACAATTGGCAAAGTACGGCAGCCGTACTTCGCATCACCTTCCATGTCTTCCATGTCCTTGATGGCCTCTCGTATCAGGGAACTGATGAATGCAAACCCGGCATACATAAAAGTGATCCGGAAAAATTTAATGGTATCGGGATCATTACCGATGATGGCATTTCGCGGACCTGTGTATGCAAAAAAAATGATCAGCACTGTCCAGGCAGTAAGCAGGGAGATCACGATATTTCCTATCAGGAATTTTTTCTTCAGTGAGGTGGAATAAAACCAGAGGAGCAATACACAACCTGCATTGGCAAGGATCAGGTACCACTTGCCAAGCCCGACAGCCATTGCCGTGGCTAAAATTCCCGCACAACTCAGCACAAAATGCCAGATGATCGCCCAACGCCGGTGAATGATCCCCGCAAAAACATTTTTACGCGGTTTATTGATCTGGTCTATGTTAAGATCAAAATAATCATTGATGATATAGCCAGCAGCAGCTATCAGCACAGAAGCAATTACCAGCCAGCTGAGCCCGTACGGGCGGTGTACATCAAATACCGGCAGGTAAATGCAATAGTAAAAAAGCACCTGGGTGAGTGCGATGAAAACAAGATTCGGCCACCGGACCAGCCTGAAAAAAGCACCAATGAATTTCATGTTTTGTTTATCGTGATGAGACGCCGGGGGTGTAATGCCAATGATCATTGAGCTTCAGAACTTTTTCGATCACATCCCTCACACAACCACAACCACCATTAAAGGGTGAAATATATTTACTGATTTTTTTTACTTCTATCGCAGCATCAGCCGGGCAACAGGGCAGCCCTGCTTTTGAAAGAACAGGCAGGTCAGGAAGATCATCTCCCATATACAATACCTGTTTCCATTTCCATTCATGCTGCTCCATATAATTTTCCATAAATTTTTCCTTATCCTTCAGGCCCAGGTGAATTTCCGTGATACCCAGGTATTGTAATCTTTTGATCACAGGTTCTGAAGCGCCTCCTGATATCACGGTTACATTGTATTGGTGTTGCATCGCCATCTGCAGGGCAATGCCATCCTTTACATTCATGCGGCGCGCCTGCAGCCCGTTATCAAGCAGCAGTACATCACCGTCCGTCATTACACCATCAATATCAAAAACAAAGCTGGTGATATCCTGGAAAAGTTCTAATACATTCATGTGCGCACAAAAATAGTTACTGGTAAATGATAACCGGGTTATTTCACGGAATCCTACCTGCTCTGGTAAATGCTTTCTGTGAAAAGGTCATAGACTTTTTTAAGCTGCGGATATTCAACCAGCATTTCCCGGTGTTTTTCAATCGTGTTCTGGTCGTTGCGGATGGCAGGACCTGTTTGCGACTGCGAAGGTGGAAAATGTTCCAGCCTCGCCGCTGTTTCCTTGATTAAAGGCACCAGCATGTAAAAATCCAGTTTTTCTTTCTTGCAATACTGTTCCGCCAGCGCATATAAATGGTTCACAAAATTATTGCAGAACACCGCCGCCAGGTGAAGTTTGAGCCTGTGTTCATCTCCCGCTTCTATCACTTTGGAGGAAATGCTGTGTGCGATCACATGCAGCATTCCCAGAGTATGGGCATCACTCGCATCAATGATCATGGGAATATCAGGATCATAGCCCATATCCTTCTTCAGGCTCTGAAGGGGGTAAAATACGCCATAGTGTGTAGTGGCGGGTTGTAATACATGTTTGGATACCGAAGCCGCCGTATGCACAATGGTTTTGCCCGGAAGGTTGAGTTCACGCATCACTTCTTCGATCGCAATATCGGAGACAGCTATAATATAAATATCTGCCTGGCGGTTCACTACATTCCAGTAATTCGTGGATTCTGTGTCCAGTTCATAGGCTAAATCACTAGCTGCTTTTGTATCCCTCCCGTAAACCTGTACGATTACATGACCGGCAGCCCTGAGTTTTCTTCCCAGTACCGTTGCCGTATTACCTGTTCCTATGATTACGATATTCATACCTGTTTGCTTGCTTGGTGATAAAGTTAAACAGAACTGTCCAGCATTCAGGCTTTCCTTCTAATCCGGTGTGCTTTGAAGTTTATGCGGTAAAATTGCGGATGCAATGGCGTCAAAAACTGGCGATCTCCTATATCCGCGCAAAATTCAGGGTGCTCGCTGCGGTCTCAAAAAAGAAGGCAGCTGAAAAAGCTTTCCTTTTCTTTTGCACGCCCAGGATCCGTAATAAAAAAAAGCCGGGTGCCGTATTCGCTCTGGCTGAAAAACTCCAGTTCAGCTATGGTCAACAGACCGTTCGTGGTTACAGGTGGAATAAAGGTGCTCCAAAGAAACTGCTGATCTCTCATGGCTTTGAATCTGCGGTAGTAAATTTTGAACGCTATGTGAAACCATTGATCGCTAAAGACTATGAAGTGCTGGCCTTTGATGCCCCTGCGCATGGCCAGAGCACGGGCACCACTATTAATGCAAGGGAATACAAGGAAGTGCTGCTGGAAATCAACAGGCAGTTTGGTCCTGTTGATTCTTTTATTACCCATTCTTTTGGCGGGCTTTGCCTGTCACTGGCCCTGGAAGAAATGGGTACCCACCCAAAACAGAAAATTGTTTTCATTGCCCCAGCTGTTGAGACCACAAGAGCTATCGATCATTTTTTTAGTTTATTAAAATTAGACGAAGGCGTACGCGGGGAATTTGACCAGTTGATTTCCGAAATCGGTGGTCACCCTCCTTCCTGGTATTCACTGGCACGTACTGCTCCACAACTGGAGTCGCGGGTACTGTTTTTGCAGGACAGGGATGACCAGATGACACCGTACGCTGATGTAGAACCCATCATCCGGAAAAACTACCCGAACTTTCATTTCGTAATTTCTGAAGGTCTTGGACACCGGCGCATATACCGCGACCAACAGTCCGTCCAGGTAATCGTTGATTTTTTATGAAATGGATCATTGGCATATTTTTATTGATCACAACAAGATTATTTGCACAAAGCAGTGATACTATGCATACTTATTCTTACCTGGCCCTGGGCGATTCATATACAATTGGCGAAGCGCTGAACCTGCAGCACAGTTTTCCTTACCAGGCGGTAAATCTCTTACGGCAGAAAGGATTTTCGTTTTATGCACCCGAGATCATTGCCAAAACAGGCTGGACCACCGATGAACTTGAAGCGGCCATGAAGGATCATACCTTCCTTCCCAAATACGATTTTGTAACCCTGCTGGCCGGTGTCAACAACCAGTACCGAGGAAGAGAGATCATAGAATATAAGGACCAGTTTGAGGAGTTGCTTAAAAAAGCCATCACACTGGCCAATGGAAAAAAAGAACATGTTTTCGTGATTTCAATTCCGGATTACGGTGTTACTCCTTTCGCTGCATCTAAAGACCCTGCTAAGATTGCAAGAGAGGTTGATACATTCAATACGGTAAACAAAGCCCTTTCCATACAATATAAAGTACAATATATAGATATCACTCCCGGCTCCCGCAAAGCAGCTAATGATCCCGGGCTCATTGCTGCAGATGGATTGCATCCATCGGAAAAAGAATATGCCAATTGGGCAGAACTGCTGGTCGAGCAGATTTCCAGGCAGCTGAAATAAGGAGAAGCGACTGTCAAAAAAACCGGCATAATAGATAAATTAATCCAGTTGCCTTATACTTGCATCTCCGCACAGCGCATGCAGTGCCGGTAAAATCCAGGAGAATTCAGAATTATGCCAAAGAATTTGTTGATAGTTGAGTCGCCAGCAAAAGCAAAAACCATTGAGAAGATTTTAGGACCTGATTTCGAGGTGAGGAGTTGTTTTGGCCATATCCGTGATCTTGAAAAAGATGACATGGGTATTGATGTAAAAAATGAATTTAAACCCCGCTATACTGTTCCCGATGAGAAGAAAAAAGTGGTGAGTGACCTTAAGGCCATGGCTAAAAAAAGCAACGAAGTGTGGCTGGCAACGGATGAGGACCGTGAAGGAGAAGCCATCAGCTGGCATCTTTGCGAGGTGCTGGGCCTGGATCCATCCAAGACCAAGCGGATCGTATTTCATGAGATCACCAAGCCTGCCATCCAGAAAGCTGTTAAATCACCACGTACCGTAAATATGGACCTGGTGAATGCCCAGCAGGCCCGCAGGATACTGGACAGGATAGTTGGATTTGAATTAAGCCCGATTCTCTGGCGCAAGATCAGCATGAAGAATAACCTGAGTGCGGGCCGTGTGCAAAGTGTTGCTGTAAGACTGATTGCCGAAAGAGAAAGGGAGATCAATGCATTTACCCCGCAGAGCAGTTTCAAAATAGAAGCACTGTTCACCGCAGCGGATGCTACCGGGCGTGATATCAGCTTCAAGGCAGAAGGCCAGAAATTTCCTGAAGCCGCAAATGCGGAACAATTTCTTGAACAATGCAAGGGCGCAAGCTATAAAGTAAAAAGCATCCAGGTAAAACCCACCAGGCGATCACCGGCTGCACCCTTTACTACTTCTACACTTCAGCAGGAAGCAAGCCGCAAACTGGGTTATGGAGTTGCCCGCACCATGCTGCTCGCGCAGAAGCTTTATGAGAACGGGCATATCACTTATATGCGTACGGATAGTGTAAGCCTGAGCGAAACCGCCATGGGTGATATTAAAGGTACCATTGAAAAATCCTATGGTGACCGGTACTACCAGGCAAGACGTTATAAGAATAAAAATGAATCGGCCCAGGAAGCGCACGAAGCCATCAGGCCTACCTATATGTCCAACACCTCTGTGGGCGATCCGGATACAAGGCGTTTGTATGAACTGATCTGGAAAAGAACCATGGCCTCGCAGATGGCTGATGCGGAACTTGAAAAAACCATTGCGAAGATTACTGTCTCCACCAACCAGGCTGAATTGACCGCTGAAGGTGAGGTTATGAAATTTGAAGGTTTTATAAAAGTATACCGGGAAGACGTGGATGATGAGGATACACTGAATGAAGGAACCCAGGAAGGAATGCTGCCACCTTTGCAGGAAGGAAAAAATCTGGACTTTCTTGAAATGAAAGCTGTTGAAAGATACACCAGGCCCCTGCCCCGTTATACGGAAGCTTCGCTTGTAAAAAAGCTGGAGGAACTTGGTATCGGGCGTCCTTCAACTTATGCTCCAACGATCTCAACGATCCTGAAAAGAGGATACGTGGAAAAGAGGGATAAAGAAGGTGTGCTGAGAAATTACCAGGTTCTTGTTCTTGCAAAAGATAAGATCCAGAAACTTGTTGAAACAGAAACAACAGGGGCTGAGAAATCGAAATTGTTTCCTACAGATCTGGGACTGGTAGTAACAGATTTTTTGAAGCAGTATTTCGATGATATCATGGACTATGGTTTCACTGCGCGTATAGAAGAGGAATTTGATGAAGTGGCGCAGGGAAAAATGCGCTGGAACAAAATGCTCTTTGATTTTTATGAGCCTTTCAAAAAAGACGTGGAGAATACGATCGAAACTGCGGAGAGGATCAGTGGTGAAAGAGAGCTGGGTGTGGATGCTGAAGGAAAACCTGTGATCGCAAGAATGGGAAGATATGGTCCCATGGTGCAGATCGGTGCACCAGATGCAGAAGACAAACCACGTTATGCCCGTCTCAAACAAAACCAGAGCATTGAAACCATAACACTGGAAGAAGCGCTTGATCTCTTCAAGCTTCCATTGGCACTTGGTGAATACGAAGGCCAGGATGTATCGGTTAACATCGGGCGTTTTGGTCCCTATGTAAAGTTTGGTGAGCAGTTCATTTCCATTCCCAAAGGTGAGGAGCCTCTTGATATGGATCTTGACAGGGCCATTGAACTGATAAAGGAAAAACAAAGGGTGGACGCACCCATCGCTGAGTTCCAGGGACAGCCTGTTACAAAAGGCAAAGGGAGGTTCGGACCATTCATCAAATACGGAGACCTTTTTATTAATGTACCTCGCGCCTATAATTTTGACCATCTCAGCCAGAAGGACATTGAAGAGCTGATCACAAAAAAACTCGAGAAAGAAGCAAACCGGTATATCCAGCAATGGCCAGCTGAAAAGATCTCCATCGAAAATGGCCGCTGGGGTCCATTTATCAAGTTTGGTAAAAAAATGCTCAAGCTTGGCAGGAAGGAAGAAGGTGAAAAATATTCGCCGGAAGAATTAGCTGCATTGCCTTTGGAAGAAGTCAAAAGAATGATCGAAACCCAGGTGCCTGGTGCTTTCGCAAAAAAAGCTGCAGCCAAAAAAACCGGTGCTAAAAAAACCGCAGCTAAAAAAACCGCAGCCAGGAAAACTGCTGCAAAAAAAGCCGCGCCTAAAAAGAAATAATGCTTGTCCTGAAATATGCCCTCAGTCCCGGTGATCATTATGCATTTAATTATTTCAGGCTCTGGTCGGACCCTGCATTAAAAAAACAACGACTTGCTTATTACCTGCGCGTGGCGATCTATTCGGCTGTTGGTTTTGCTATATTTCATGCAGCCACCAGCAAGCCTGTAAATTTTTCAATCATCCTGGTTTACGTGGTGTTTGTGATCATCGCCATACTTATGGTTCCTGGCCTTGTTAGAATGAATATCATGAAGCAGGTCAACAGGCTGTTAAAATCACCTGCTAACCGCAATTTGCTCGGCCCTTCT
>CBDUBK010000017.1:0-11807 GCA_965365375.1 uncultured bacterium
GGAGCCTTTGAAATGGAATACGGCTTTTAAATTCAATAACAGCTTCAAATCTTTTCTTGCCCTTAACCCGCTTCAGAATTTTTTTTATACCCTTAAACTCAGGAGAACGGATTACGATGAATCTGCTGCAAGGGCTTATTTTCCCGTGATGCAAAACTGGATGGGTTTCCGGAAAAATGAATTTTCCTATAACAGAACAATTGCCCCAAGGCCTGGCTCACTTACCAGCCGGCCCAATGTGGTGCTGGTGATGTGTGAATCATTCAGCATGTATAAAAGCAGCCTGAGTGGCAATAAACTGAACACCACCCCTTATTTTAAGTCCGTTGCCGACAGCAGCATATTTTTTGAAAATTGTTTTACTCCGCATTTTTCTACGGCGCGCGGCCTGTTTGCAACACTGACCGGTATCCCGGATGTACAGCGTTCTACTTTCTCTACCAGAAATCCAAATGCACTCGACCAGCATACCATCATCAATAATTTTGAAGGGTATAATAAATTCTATTTCCTTGGTGGCAGCCCGAGCTTCAACAATTTTGAAGGGCTTGTGAAAAATATCAGGGACGTTGAAATGCACGTGGAAGGAAAATTTGACCAGGAGCCGGTTGATGTCTGGGGTATTTCCGACAAGCACCTTTTCCTGGAAGCGAACAAGGTGTTTGCAAAGCAGGACAAACCATTCTTCGGAATTGTGCAGACGGCGGATAACCACAGGCCATTTACCATCCCCAAAGAAGACCGTGCTGCTTTCGAGCAGGTGGAAGTAAGTAAGGAAGAGCTGAAAAAATATGGATTTGAATCACAGCAGGAATACAATGCATTCCGTTATGCTGATTTTTGTATCCAGACATTCCTGGAAGCTGCCAAAAAAGAAAACTATTTCAACAATACCATTTTTGTTTTCATTGGTGACCATGGTGTATCCGGTGATGCTACGCATATTTACCCCGAAGTCTGGACTGATGAAAGACTAACGGAAGAACATGTGCCCCTGGTATTTTATGCTCCCGGCCTTTTGAAACCTGAAAGAAGAAAGGAAGTTGTTTCCATGATCGATGTGATGCCGACTGTAGCGGGTATTGCCGGTATTCCATATACCAATACCACGCTGGGCCGCGACCTGTTGAACGGGGCTCCTGCCAACACCGGCGCATTCATCATTTATCATGATGAAGGAAGGATCGGGATGGTTACCGGGCAATATTATTTCACCAAGAATCTCAACTTCAATAAGGAAGAATTACATATGATGGATCCTTCGGTCAGCTTCAGTCCGCAGCAGCAGGATTCCATCAAAAAGAAAATGACCGTAATTACCAGTGCGTATTACGAAACAGCCAAATGGCTGCTGGTCCACAATAAAAAATAATCCGGGATCTATTTCCGCGCGATGATGATCATCCTCGGTGTGGTTCTTACATCGTAAGGGTTCAAATCGTAGTCACCAAACACTTCCACCACCTGCATTTTCTGGAAGGAAAGCATATCTGTAAAATCACCCAGGCTGAATTTGGCAACTTTCTCGGTGAATTCTTTGGGCTGGTCCAGTGAAGGATCCGTGATGCCGATCTTTTTATAAAAATGATCTTCATCCATCCAGCGGTGGATCTCGTAACGGGTTTCTCCAAGTTGCTTTACTTCCTGGTGTACCAGGCGGTCTTCCACATGATGAACATTCAGGTAATCGATCACGAACATGCCTTTGGGTTTCAGGCTGCTGACCAGGGTTCTGATGGCATCGTCATGTTCCCTTTGCGTGTGGAAGTATCCGAAGGAGGTAAAAAAATTGAAAGCGTAATCAAAATAATTGATCCAGGCGGGCAGGCGCATGTCGTGCTGGTAAAAATGAAGATGGTCATTTTCGAAGGCCTTGGCCTCCATGATGCTGTCAAAAGAAATATCGATACCGGTTACATCCAGTCCTTTTTCAGAAAGATATTTACTGTGACGGCCTTTTCCGCAGGCAACATCCAGGATCCTTGAACCTGCAGGAGGTGAGAGATGCTGCAGGAGCCGGTCAATGAAAGCCTCTGCTTCGGCTTCATCCCTTTCAAAATAGAGCTTATGATAAAATGCAGAGTTAAACCAATCCTTATACCAATCGTTCATCGCCGGTTTTTAGCAAAAGTAAAGGCATTCGATTGTTATACCTGAAGAGCCTTCGCCCGTAAAACCGTATTTTTGCTACCCGAAATTTTTCGGAACTAAAATCTGTTTTGTGGCATTGATCAAGAGCATATCCGGAATCAGGGGAACTATAGGGGGCAAACCCGGTGCATCTTTAACCGCTTTGGACATCGTGAAATTTACAGCGGCATATGGCAACATCATTGCTGAACGGAGGGAAGATAAATCACAGTCTGCCAGCATTGTTGTAGGCCGTGATGGAAGGATCAGCGGGGAAATGGTGAGCCAGCTGGTGATTAATACCCTCGTAAGCCTGGGTGTGAACGTGGTTGATCTGGGACTCTCCACCACACCAACTGTTGAACTGGCTGTGAAAGCTGAAAAAGCAGATGGCGGTATCATCATTACTGCCAGTCATAATCCCAAAGAATGGAATGCACTCAAGCTGCTCAACCGCGAAGGTGAATTCATTGACGCGGAAACAGGATCCGAAGTACTGGAGCGGGCTGCGAACGAAGAACTTGGATTTGCAACAGTTGATAAACTGGGTTCAAGAACAGTGAAAGAAGACTGGATGCAACGCCATATAGACATGGTGCTTCAATATCCTCTCATAAAAAAAGAAGCCATCGCGGAAAAAAATTACAGGGTTGTTGTGGATTGTATCAATTCAACAGGTGCACTCATCGTTCCGCAATTGCTGGAAGCGCTGGGCGTGACAGATGTAATTGTATTGAATGGTGAAGTGAACGGGAAATTTGCCCACAACCCGGAGCCATTGCCGGAAAATCTCAATACACTGAGCAACGAGGTGGTGAAACAGAAAGCAGATTTCGGAATCGCCGTGGATCCTGATGTGGACCGTCTTTGTTTTGTTTGTGAAGACGGCAGCATGTTCGGTGAAGAATATACTCTTGTAGCTGTTGCTGATTATGTTTTATCCAGCAGGGTAGGTAATACCGTAAGCAACATGAGCAGCACCAAGGCTCTGAAAGAGATCACGCAGAAGAATGGTGGTAATTATCACCCTTCGGCAGTAGGTGAGGTGAACGTGGTGAAAAAGATGAAGGAAGTAAATGCAGTGATCGGGGGTGAGGGAAACGGGGGCATAATTGTTCCTGATTTTCATTACGGAAGGGATGCGCTGATCGGCATTGCATTGTTCCTATCTCATTTCGCTGGTTTCAAGAAAGGTTTGAAATCTTTCCGTGGTAATTACCCTGACTATTTTATTTCCAAGAACAAGATCGAGCTTGAAAACGGGATTGACGTGCAACCCATTTTTGAGAAGATCCAGAAAAAATATAAGAATAACCCGATCAATACTGAAGACGGGCTGAAGATCGAATTTGATTCAGACTGGGTGCACCTGCGCACTTCCAATACAGAGCCGATCATCAGGATCTATGCGGAAAGCAATTTCGAAACAACGGCGAATAATATTGCCAAGAGACTGATGCAGGATATCAGGGAGTGTAGTTGAGAGAGAGAAAAAAGAAACAGAAACAGAAAGAGTGCGGAGTGTGGGGGCTGGCAGGGTTGAAAACTTCTTATTATTTTGCACTGTCGATTGGTTGCGCGATTGCTGCATCATGAAAATAATTGCTATGTACAATGCCACTATGAACGAGGTGAAAGAACCGGTAGCTCCCATTGCTGCAAGCCAGCGGATCTATTTTGATAATGCGGCAACTACGGCCCTGGATAAGGAAGTGCTGGATGCCATGCTGCCTTACATGACCGAACATTTTGGCAATCCTTCCTCCATTTATTCATATGGCCGCGAGACGCGCCTGGCTATTGAAAATGCACGTAAATCAGTTGCGAAGAACCTGGGTGTAAAACCTGGATCCATATTTTTCACCAGCGGTGGTACGGAAAGTAATAATACAGCCATTGCAGCCTCCATCCGCGACCTGGGTTGTACACATATCATCACATCGGCCATTGAACATCACGCAGTACTTCATACCGTTGAGCATTATGGTGCTGACCGTAATGTATCCACAAGTTTTGTGGCTTTGAAAGAGGACGGTCATGTGGATCTTCAGAATCTTGAAGACCAGTTGCAGCAGTTTACGGCTGCAGGAAAAAAATGCCTGGTAAGCCTGATGCATGCCAATAACGAAATTGGTGTGCTCCTGCCACTCAAAGAAGCAGGTGAGATCTGCCAGAAATACGCAGCTGTTTTTCATTCTGATTGTGTGCAGACCGTAGGGCATTATCCGCTAAATCTAGGTGAGATCTATGTTCATTTCATCAGCGGGGCCGCGCATAAATTTCATGGTCCCAAAGGCACAGGCATTTTATATGTCAATGAAAATGTGAACATCAAACCCTTCATTTTCGGTGGGGGACAGGAAAGGAACATGCGTGCCGGAACTGAAAATGTTTATGGTATCGTGGGTTTTGCCAAAGCTTTGGAAATTGCCATGCGTGATTATGAAACAGCGAGCCAGTATATCAATGAACTCAAACATTATATGGCTGCGCAACTGAAAGCCAATTTTGATGTGAGTTTTAATTGCGGCCCCAATTCTTTATACACGGTTCTCAGTGTCTGTTTTCCGCGGAATGAAAAATCTGAATTCCTGCTGATGAATCTCGACATTCACAATGTCTGTGCTTCCGGCGGATCTGCCTGCAGCAGCGGCGCTGATGCGGGATCGCATGTAATGAAAGCACTGAATAAAAATGACCAGCACATTACCATCCGTTTTTCTTTCAGCAAATACAATACAAAGGAAGAAGTGGACGCAGTGGTTTCCCGCCTCAAAGAACTGGTCTAGCTTCCTTCAGTCACAAAAACAATTTGCATTGGCCCTTATGGGTTGATTATCCCGGGCCTTCTCCGCTTTGTTAAAGGTTATGAGGTTTGGACTTGCTTCTTTATTTTTGCGGCCACTCAAATTTTACCATGGAAGCGATCCAGGCCATCATTGATTTCATCCTGCATATTGACGATCACCTGGTGCGGATCGTAAGCGATTACAAGACCTGGACCTACCTGATCCTTTTCCTGATCATTTTCGCGGAGACCGGTTTTGTAGTCACACCTTTTCTTCCCGGTGATTCCTTGCTTTTCGCGGCCGGTGCCATCATAGCCAACCCGGCGAGCGGGTTGAATATTATCCTGATGTGTCTTTTACTGATCGTGGCGGCCATATTGGGTGACCTGGTCAATTATCATATCGGGAAATATATTGGTCCGAAAGCTTTCAGCGGACGTTACCGCTTCCTCAAAAAAGAGTACCTGCAAAAGACCCAGGCTTTTTATGATAAATATGGTGGCAAGACCATCATTTACGCACGTTTTGTTCCCATCGTGCGCACCTTTGCTCCCTTCATCGCCGGCATCGGCACCATGAGTTATAAAAAATTCGCTTCCTACAATGTAGTGGGAGGTATTTTATGGATTTCCAGTTTCCTGTTCCTGGGATATTTTTTTGGTGGTATTCCTGTGATCAAGGACAATTTTTCCTACGTCATCTTCGGCATCATCATACTTTCCATCCTGCCGCCGGTAATTGAGTTGATAAGAGAGAAGAGAAAGAAGAAGGCCAGTGAGTAGCCAATGGCCATTGGCCAATAGCTATTAGCTTACAGATATCTCACCGGGTTTCTCCTCCTTGCCTGTATATACCTTTTCATATTCATGATAAAGGCCAGCACCATATAGATCACAATGGGTGAACCCAATGTAAGCAGGGAGATGTACATAAACCACATGCGGATGCGGCTGGTAGCGATGCCGATCTTGTCGCCAATTGAAGAAAGCACGCCAAAAGCCTGCCACTCAATGAAGTTTTTAAAGCGGTTCATGCTGCTAAAGTAAATTTTTTTGTCCATACCGGGAAGCACCAAAACCGTTAATCTTAAGCGGTTTTAAGTAACTTTGCAACACTTTTAAAGCGGGGCATTGAATGCTTCCCTTGTATTTAAAATTATTTGATTATGCTTTTTGACCTGGACCTGATAAAGAAAGTATATAGTGAACTTCCTCTGAAAATCGCTTCCGCAAGGAAACTCCTGAACCGTCCTATGACCCTGGCAGAAAAAATTCTATTTGCTCATAGTTATAAACCGGCCACCCGGGTATATGAAAGGGGAAAGGATTATGTTGATTTTGCCCCTGACCGCGTAGCCATGCAGGATGCTACTGCCCAGATGGCCCTTTTGCAATTTGATACCTGCGGCCGCGAAAGGGTAGCAGTTCCGTCTACCGTGCATTGCGATCACCTGATCCAGGCTAAAGTAGGCGCTAAAGAAGATCTTGATACCGCTATCGATACAAACAGGGAAGTATATGATTTCCTGGCCTCCATTTCAAATAAATATGGCATTGGTTTCTGGAAACCCGGTGCCGGCATCATTCACCAGGTGGTACTGGAAAATTATGCTTTTCCAGGGGGCATGATGATTGGAACCGATTCTCATACGCCTAATGCGGGCGGACTTGGAATGATCGCCATTGGTGTAGGTGGTGCTGATGCTGTGGATGTGATGGCAGGCCTTCCATGGGAATTGAAAATGCCCAAACTGATCGGTGTGAAACTTACCGGCCGCATGAATGGCTGGACCTCTGCCAAAGACGTGATCCTTAAAGTGGCCGGCATCCTTACTGTGAAAGGTGGTACAGGTGCTATTGTTGAATATTTCGGCGAAGGTGCCGACAGCATGAGTGCTACAGGAAAGGCAACCATCTGTAACATGGGTGCGGAGATCGGTGCGACATGTTCTGTATTCGCTTACGATGAAAGAATGGCCGGTTATCTTAAAGCAACTGAACGTGCTGAGGTTGCTGAGCTTGCCGATACGGTAAGAGAACATTTACGTCCGGATGCAGAAGTTTACGCGCATCCTGAAAAATATTACGACCAGCTCATCGAGATCAACCTGAGTGAACTGGAACCACATGTAAACGGGCCTTTCACACCAGACCTGGCAACACCTATTTCCAAAATGGCTGAAGCCGTTGCTGCGAATGGCTGGCCTGATGCCATTGAAGTGGCACTGATCGGTTCCTGTACCAACTCTTCTTATGAAGATATCAGCCGTTCCGCCTCCATTGCCGCGCAGGCCCGTAAAAAAGGTTTGAAAGCGAAAAGTGAATTCACGGTTACACCGGGATCTGAACTGGTAAGGTTTACCATTCAGAAGGACGGTTACCTCGGAACTTTCGATGAGATCGGCGGAGTGATCCTGGCCAATGCCTGCGGTCCCTGTATTGGACAGTGGGCAAGGCATATTGATGATCCTTCCAGGAAGAATACCATCGTGACTTCCTTCAACAGGAATTTCGCCAAGCGTAATGATGGCCTGGCCTCCACCCATGCATTTGTTGCTTCTCCTGAAATCGTGACAGCCTATGCCATTGCAGGCCGTCTCTCTTTCAACCCGCTCAAGGATAAACTCCTCAATGACCAGGGCCAGGAAGTGATGCTGGATGAACCCACAGGTTATGAATTGCCTCCGAAAGGTTTTCATGTGGAAGATGCCGGCTACCAGGCACCTGCTGATAATGGTAAGGATGTACCGGTAGTAGTGAGTCCTGATTCGCAAAGGCTGCAGTTACTGGAACCATTCCCTGCCTGGGAAGGCACAGACCTGAAAGGTTTGCGTTTGCTGATCAAGGCAAGAGGAAAATGTACAACAGACCATATCTCCATGGCCGGACCCTGGTTGAAATACCGTGGTCACCTTGATAATATTTCCAACAACATGCTGATCGGTGCCGTGAACTTTTTCAACGGGCAAACGGACAGCGTTAAAAACCAGTTGACCGGTGAATATGGTCCTGTACCTGCAACGCAGCGTAAATACAAGGCTTCAGGAATGGGTTCAGTTGTGATTGGTGATGAGAACTATGGTGAAGGATCTTCACGTGAACACGCTGCCATGGAACCCAGGCACCTGGGTGTAAGGGTGATCGTAGTGAAAAGCTTCGCACGTATCCACGAGACCAACCTGAAAAAACAGGGTATGCTGGGTGTTACATTCGCGAACAAGGAAGATTATGAAAAAGTGCAGGAGGATGATACCATTGATATTATTGGCCTGACTGAATTCGCACCGGGCAGGCAACTTACCATGGTGCTGAACCATAAGGATGGAACGACTGATAAAGTGAAACTGAATCATACTTATAATGAACAGCAGATCGAATGGTTCAAGGCCGGCAGTGCGCTGAACCTGATCAGGAAGCAGTTTGGGAAGTGAGCTTCGAGCTGTGAGCTTCGGGCTGCGAGTAGTGAACCAGGTTCATAAATATATTTCATATTCAAGGTTGATTCGTCAACCTTTTTTTTTGCTGCCAGCTTCTAACTTCTAGCATGGAGTGATGCCGGTATAGCAGAAATTTTTTGTTCTTTGATAATTTACTTACCGTCTTCTCGTCTTCCCGGCCTGTCTTTTCTTTTATGAATTTTAGCCGGCAAGGACGGTAAGTAGAGATTGAATGAAGGAAAAGGACTTAATTATATTGCAGAAATCTGTAAAGTATATTTGAATTAAAGTCTTGCAGCTTGAAACTTGCAGCTTGCAGCTATCCCTTTCCCCATCTGAATGAATCTCTTTCCAGGCCTACGAGATCTATGGCGCGGTCCACCACTGTGGCGACTGCTTCTTCCAGATCTTTAGGCCTTGAATAAAAAGAAGGAGAGGCGGGACAGATAATTCCACCGGCGAGGGTAACTGTCTCCATATTGCGGATGTGTACAAGGTTGTATGGAGTATCGCGGACAAGGAGGACCAGTTTTTTTCTTTCCTTCAGCATCACATCCGCTGCTCTCGAGATCAGGTCATTGGAAATGCCCGCGGCAATTCTTCCCAGGGTTCCCATGGAGCAGGGAACAATGATCATGGCATCGTATTTCGCGGAACCGGAAGCGAAGGGAGCCCTGAAATCTTTTGTAGTAAAATAGCGTGCATTGAAGCGGTCATAATTCTCATCATCCAGCTCCGTCTTCCACACCTCCCTGGCATTGTCGGTCATCACAATCGAAAGTTCCTGCACCTGGTCCCTCAGTTTATCCAGCTTCTGCAGGAGTTGCCTGGCATAGAGGGAACCGCTGGCACCTGTAATAGCTACTGCGATCTTTTTCATTAAAATGAAGATACGATGGAATTAACTCGGGTGGATGTAGCCTAAAATGAAAACCGGCAGCAACCTTGGGGTCACTGCCGGTTCTGAAAAAAAACTATTAAGTATTAATATCAGAATGCCTTGTTGCCTTTCTGTGCTGCGTTTCCACCAACGGGTGCGGTATTATCGCGGAGGTTCTGGTACAACCAGCTGGTCATCTTGTTGTACAGGTGATAGGTTGTATTGTCTGCCGCCCCGCTGATCCCATGATTCTTGTTGGGATAGTAAGCGCTTTCAAAATCAATATTGCTTTTCACCAGTGCCTTGATCATTTCCACGCTGTTCTGGAAATGTACATTATCATCAGCAGTGCCATGAATGATCAGGTATTTTCCTTTGATAAGATGGGTGAAATTGATCGGCGAATTTTCATCATAACCTTTCGCGTTTTCCTGTGGCGTGCGCATGTAACGTTCTGTATAGATATTATCATAATATCTCCAGGAAGTAACCGGTGCTACCGCTACTGCAGCCTTGAATACATCAGCACCTTTTGTGATGGCCAGTGAGCTCATAAATCCACCATAGCTCCATCCCCAATGACCGATCCTGTCCCTGTCAATATAAGACAGGCCTCCAAGGTATCTGGCGGCATCAATCTGGTCTTCGATCTCGTACTTTCCTAATTGCAGGTAGGTTTTCTTTTTAAATTCCTCACCCCTGAACCCGGTACCTGTATTGTCGACACTCACCACAATGAAACCATTTTGAGCCAGCATCTGGTGCCACATGCTTACTGCGCCAAACCTGTTGGCTACCTGCTGTGAACCAGGTCCGCCATAATTGCAAAAGAGTACAGGGTATTTTTTGGACTGGTCAAAATTGGCCGGCTTCAGCATCCATCCGTTCAGTGTATCACCTTTTGAATTAGGTATCCTGATGAATTCAGGTTTGCCCAGTGCATACTGGTCAAGAACTGATTTCAGCTTGGCACTTTCATTCACCACTTTATTCTTAACCGCGGTAATGGATTTTTTTGTTTTGTTGATCGTATACAAGCTTACAACCTGCGGCGTGCTGATGGTGGAATGGTAATCGTAGAACTGGGTAAAATCATTATTGAATTCCACTCGGTGCCATCCTGTTCCGTTCGTAAGCATAGTAGTGGTTTTTCCATCAAAATCGCTCACAAAAAGATTGCGGTCCATAGGTGTGGGATAGGCGAGGGTGTAATATACCAGCCTGTTTTTTTCATCAACCGCTTCCACGCCGGCTACATCGTATTTTGCTTTATTGACCTGGATCTTTTTCTTCCCGTCAATACTGTAATTATACAATTGGGTATAACCATTCATATCGCTGGTGAACATAAAATTCTTACCATCTTTCAGGAACCACCAGTTGTCGTTGATTTCAACAAAATATTTATTTTTTTCATCGTACATGGTTTGCGCGGTGCCTGTGGCAGCATCGGTCAGTAACAATTTGAGATGATCCTGGTGGCGGTTCATCCAGTAAACAACCAGCTTATCTTTTTGCTGTGTCCATTTGATGCGTGGAATATAGATATCACCCTGCTCATATTGTGCTTTCACATCCTGGCCTGTCGCCACATTGTAGATATGAATGGAGACCTTTGAATTTTCTTCTCCTGCCTTGGGATATTTATAGGTGTATTGTTTGTTATAGGCATTGTCATAAACCGTAAAAGCATATTCTTTCACCTTGCTTTCATCAAATTTGTAGTAGGCAAGATGGCTGCCGTCAGCATTCCATTCAAAAGCGCGGGTGAATTCAAATTCTTCTTCATATACCCAGTCACAGTTACCATTGATGATGTAATTCCATTTGCCGTCAGTGGTTACAGCTTTATTGGTACCGGAATTAAAATCGTAGATGTACAGGTTGTTGTCAAATACATAAGCAAGTTTATTGCCATCCGGGGAAATGGTAGGGTGTAATACTTTTCCCTTGTTGAGCAGCACGGTTTTTTTTGAAGCTACATCATACACATACACATTTGATTTGGATGACCTGCGGTAGATGGGTTCGCGGCCATTGAAGAACAGTACTCTTTTTTTATCAGCACTTACTTCATAATCGCGGGTTTCCAGTTTTTTCCCTGTTTCATCAACGATGGCATTGGGATCAAAAAGGTTATCATCAGTCTGTGTAATAAAACCCGGAACAAATTCACCACGGAAAGTGCCTTTTTTGTAAAGGTCATCCAGCGTAATCTGTTTGGTTTGGGCAAAGGTTAATACGGGAATGAAAAATAATAACAGGAACAAACTTCTCATGTGTCTGAAATTTATCCCGTAAATGTACTGGATAAGGTTTTAAAGAAGGCGCCACTGGTGGAAAAGAGGGAAGGGTTTGGGTTTTGGTTAAGTTAAAAGCCGGGACAAGTCAGAAGGTAAAATTCAAAAGTCAGAACGAGTTGCTTCTATTTAATGTGTTAACTGCCAGGAACCGGCAATCGCAAAGGGAGTACAGAAATCCATGATTAGTTTAAATGCACAAAAAAAAACCCTCCTGGAGGAGGGCTTTTCAATTTATTTCGCTTCAGCCATATCAGGGATGGCTTCGGCTT
>CBDUBK010000018.1:0-11677 GCA_965365375.1 uncultured bacterium
TGCAGGCGCAAGCCTTTCGGTTAATTCATTTTCAAGGATCTCGTTTACCTTTTCCGCTCCGTTACGAAGCGTGATATCCGCATGTTCGTCTTCAAGATTATCATAAGGGAAACTATTGGCAAGATGACGCACAGCCGCTTCACTCTGGCGTAATACATACTCCTTGTAATTCACCACGTCATATGCTGCTTTATAAGTATCTCCTACCTGCCAGACAATCACCGCAGCGATCTCGATGGGATTACCCATTTTATCATTCACTTTCAGCCTGGAACTTTCAAGGTTCTGCGCTCGCAGGGAGAGATTTTCCTTGGTATAAAATGGATTGACAAAAAACCACCCGTTATGTTTTACGGTGCCCGCGTAGGTACCAAAAAGATTCAGCACCCTTGAGTGATTCGGCTGGACTATGATCATTCCTGTCATCAGGAAAATGCTGAGGATCAGTAAAAAAACGGCAGCTATTATCGTCCAGAGGCTCACATTCTCTCCCAGTTGTGAAAAGAAATAAATACTGGCAGCCAAAGTGGCCAACACTAAAAGCAGCCCAATGATGCCGGAAGCAGGTTTGATAATTTTTTCCATATGCTTGGTTTTATTTTGATATCATTATGATATCAAATCTATACCATGTTTTCAGAATTTCAAAATAATTTCTGATCCGGGTTCACCAACCAACGGCCAACGGCCAATAGCCATTGGCCTTTGGCCGTTAGCCATTAGCTTTGATTATGCAAACCATCCTGGGCGCCGGCGGCTCCATTGGCCGGGAACTGGCAAAAGAACTTACACGGTATTCCACCCGCATCCGGCTTGTAAGCAGGCATCCGCAAAAGATCAATGACACGGATGAAATTATGGCCGCGGATCTGCTTGATGCCGGTGCGGTTGACAAGGCCGTTCAGGGCTCTGAAATTGTATACCTGGTGGCCGGCTTACAATACCGCACCAAAACCTGGCAGCAGCAATGGCCTGTGGTGATGGCTCATGTAATTGCAGCGTGCATCAGGCATAAAAGCAAACTAATTTTCTTCGATAATATTTACATGTATGATCCTTCAAGGATTGCGCATATGAACGAGGAAACTCCAATCAATCCTTCCAGCAATAAAGGCAAAGTGAGGGCAGCAATCCTGCAACAACTGATGACAGCTATCGAATCCGGTGACCTGTCGGGCATGGTTGTACGCTCTGCAGATTTTTATGGTCCGGCTACAAACGCCAGCATGCTGATGGAGACGGTTTATAAAAATCTTGCTAAAGGGAAAAAAGCGTTCTGGATCGGGGATGCTGAAGCTATTCATTCTTATACTTTCATACCTGATGCGGCAAGAGCCACTGCCCTGCTGGGGAATACACTATCTGCCTATAGCCAGGTATGGCACCTTCCAACGGATCCGCAAAAACTGAAAGGAAAAGAATATGTTGAATTGTTTGAAAAAGAAATGGGTACTAACCTTGGTTACCGTACCATCTCCAAAACCCTGATCAGCCTGATGGGCTTATTCAATCCATTAATGCGGGAACTGAAAGAAATGATGTACCAGTTTGACAGGGATTATTATTTCGACAGCAGCAAGTTCCGGAATGCCTTTCCTCAATTCAATACCACCACTTACCAGGAGGGCATCAAAGAAACCATTTCCAAAGAAAAACCCCTCAGAGAGGGGTAATCGTGTATTAATATTTTTAGCAGCTACTAGTAGCTGGCAGCATTCCCTACCCTCCCGTACTTCCATCTCTCATCTTGATCTTTTTCTTACCGGAATTTTTCTTTTCGTACTCGAGTACGGCAGCAGGTTTGGTAGTTTTTTTATCGTCTTTTTTGACCGTAGATTTTTTTCCTGCAGGATCGATTGGTGCCAGGTCATCTTCACCTGCAGTTGCTTCCGCATCCACTTCTTCTTTTGGCCGGTTCATCACCCACTGCTCGGTTGATTCCACCGTACCCTGTAATGTGTTATAATAAACCCAGGTTCCGTGTTTATAGGATTTGGGTTCCACCTTGATGATCTGTTTGCGTACGATCTTGGAAGGATCTTCAATATCACGGATATCAATTGTATCATATGGACTTTTGGGATCAAATGCCCTCCAGCTTTCTTCTCTCAGCGGTTCACCGGCATTGGTAAAATAAATACACTTGCCGTTCTTCATACCATAGCTGTAATTCTCGATAGCTGTGCAATCTCCTTCAAGTGAAAATCTTTTCCAGACACCTTCCTTAAGGTCGTTGAGGTAATAACCTTCTTCCTCGTAACCCCGCTCACCCCTCAGGTCCGGAACCTTTACGATCCAGGGTCCCTGCTTCATACCTTTCAGGTCAACACGGTTAATGGTATCGCCGGTCTCCATGAGATTATATGATTTCCACTGGGCCTGCGCCGACAATGAAAAGAAAAGACCAACAAGAATCAGATAACGCATTGTTTAGTAAGTTTGATGATTATCACTTATAACGCCAAAACGTGCTGTTTATGCTGTCAAATTTAAATCTTTACCTGCTCTGCGCCTGCTTTTTGCTCGTTAGTATTTTCACAAATGGGCAGGTTCAGCCTACCCCGGCGGCGGAGCGCCTGAAGGGTCTTGAAAAAAGAAAGTCCCTTGAAAGCAGGTCCACCCTCAACCACATCAAATTCCGGAATATCGGCCCCACTGTTATGAGCGGGAGAGTATCCGATATAGAGGCTAACCCGGCCGATCCCACGGAATTTTACGTAGCATATTCCTCAGGCGGACTATGGTATACCAAAAACAATGGCCTTTCATTTCATCCCATTTTCGACAGTTCTGATGTACTGACCATCGGAGATATCGCGGTTAACTGGAAAACGGGAACCATCTGGGTGGGAACCGGTGAAGTAAACAGCAGCAGGTCTTCTTATGCGGGGCTGGGAGTTTATAAAAGCAAAGACAAGGGGAAAACCTGGCAGTATGCCGGACTTCCTGAATCCCATCATATCGGCAAGATCCAGCTGCATCCTTCAGATGACAATACCGCCTGGGTTGCGGCACTTGGCCACCTGTATTCTCCCAATAGGGAAAGAGGCATTTTCAAAACTACAGATGGTGGTAGCAGCTGGAAGCATACATTATTCGTGGATGATAATACGGGTGCTGTTGAAATGGAGATCAACCCGCAAAATCCCAATGAGCTCTATGCGGCCCTGTGGTACCG
Source organism: uncultured bacterium (assembly GCA_965365375.1). GTDB lineage: Bacteria > Bacteroidota > Bacteroidia > Chitinophagales > Chitinophagaceae > Flavisolibacter. The sequence continues at coordinate 3,179 of CBDUBK010000018.1, forward strand.
TACCCGCCGTGCCTGGAATTTTGAAGAAAGCGGCGCAAGCAGCGGCATCTATAAATCAACCGATGGCGGCAATAGCTGGTCTTTGATAAGCAAGCAGGGTTCAGGATTTCCAAACGGTGCACAGGTAGGAAGAATTGGACTGGCAGTATATCCGAAGAATCCACAGATCGTTTACGCCATCGTTGACAACCAGCAAAACATTCCATCCACATCAAAAAAGGATACTGCTTCCTATGAACTGGATGATCTTAAAAATCTCAGCATCGAACAGTTTGCCCAGCTTAACCAGCGCAGGCTGGATACATTTTTGAAAAGAAACCGTTTATCCAACCGTTATACTGCGCAGCAGGTGAAAGAGCTGGTAGCTTCCAATAAGATCAAGCCAACTTCTTTGTATGATTATCTCTATGTAAATACAGGATTTGAAGGAACACCTATCGGAGCCGAGGTATACCGCAGTGATAACGGTGGTGCCAGCTGGAAAAAAACCAATGATAAGGAAATACCCATCTTCTTTACATACGGATATTATTTTGCCAAGATCTACGTATCTCCTTACAATCCCGACAAAGTATATGCACTGGGTTTTTCTTCCCAGGTTTCTGTTGACGGAGGCAAGACCTGGAAGAACATGGATAAACCGAATGTGCATGCGGACCACCATGCGCTCTGGATCAATCCAAACAGGGATTCACACCTGATCAACGGAAATGACGGCGGCGTAAATATTACTTATGATGATGGTGAGAACTGGTTCAAAGCCAATACTCCGGCGGTTGGACAATTTTATTATATCACTACTGACAATGCAAGGCCTTATAATGTGTATGGAGGCATGCAGGATAATGGTGTATGGTACCTGCCTTCTGTGCTTCCAAGAAATTCTTTTGCCAACTCAGGGCTTGGACTCGCGGATGGGTTTGAAAAGAACATAGGTGGCGGTGACGGTATGCAGGTGCAGGTGGATCCAAGGGATAATCTTACCACTTATTACGGTTCGCAGTTTGGTAATTATGCCAGGACCAACCGGCTCACCCGCATGGGCACAAGACGCATAACTCCAAGGCATGAACTGGGAGAAAAACCCTTGCGCTTTAACTGGCAGACACCCATTTTATTGAGTCCGCACAACCCCGAGATCCTGTATTTCGGCAGCCATAAATTCCATCGTTCCTTTAATATGGGTGATACCATGATCGCCATCAGCGAGGACCTTACCAAAGGGGGCAAAGCTGGTGATGTTCCTTACGGTACACTTACAACGATCTCAGAATCACCGCTTCGTTTTGGCTTATTGTATGTAGGAAGTGATGATGGCAATATTCATGTTTCAAAAGATGCAGGTTATTCCTGGAACATTATCAGTACGCCAGCGAAAAAAGGATTCAGCCTGCCGCAGAATTTATGGGTGAGCAGGGTCACTGCTTCCAAACACAAGGAATCAAGAGTATATACTTCCCTGAATGGTTACCGCTTTGATGATTTTATGCCTTACCTCTATGTAAGTGAAGATTATGGCACAACCTGGTCTCCTGTTGGAAAGGATCTCCCTGCTGAACCTATCAACGTGGTGAAAGAGGATCCTAAAAATGAGAATATCATTTACGTAGGTACGGATGGCGGACTGTATGTGAGTTTTGATAAGGGCCAGAGCTTTATGATGTGGAATGGTGGTCTTCCAAAATCAGTACCTGTACACGATATCGTGATCCATGAAAGAGATAACGAGATCGTGATCGGAACACATGGCAGAAGCATCTATATCGCGAAACTTGATGAGGTAAATAAGATCCGGTAATAACATCATGCTCAAATAAAATAACAGGCTCCCGGGCCTGTTATTTTATTTATAATAGTTTCCTTGCATAGATGCAATAAATTTCATTATTCTCTATTCAACGCACTGGTTTTAGAAATGGAGAAAAGGCAATAGCCAGTGGAAATATTGCAGTTTCCTCTCTCAGCCGCTATTTACCGCCTTCCCGTCTTACCAGCTATACTTTTATTGTAGCTATTCAACAAGACAGGCTATGCCGATACAGCAGGACGGCACCAGAAAAGACCACATGGTCTTCCCTCTGCGTTATCTCATATTCTCCTTTTCGCTGCGGTAAAAAAACGCACTATCCTCTGACGAAATCTACCAGGCGAAACTACAGTTGCTTCTTTCACTACAATCCATTATTTTACAAGTATGCAAAACCGCTACATCATTTTCGCGGATGATGATGCAGATGACCTTGAACTCATCACTGGCTATTTCAAGGAATTCAACCAGCATGTGAATGTGCTGGAATTCATGGATGGAACCGAAGTGCTCAGGTTCCTGGAACAACATGCCCAGGAACAGGGGCTTCCCCTGCTGGTAGTTCTTGATATCAATATGCCCAGGTACAATGGTAAAGAAACATTGCTGGCCATACGAAACCATCCTAAATTCAAGAACATACCTGTTGTGATCTATTCCACCTCGAGCAATCCTGCTGATGAAACTTTCTGCCATATCAATGGTGCCAGCTGGGTTACCAAATCTTCCAGTATGGAAGGTACCAGGCAAACCGCCAAGGTACTTGCGGAGTTCTGCACCATGCAGATCCATTGACTTTCACTTCATTACTACACATTATCACACCAGCCCATCAAATTAAACCGCAATTTTGCAGGTATAGTTTTAGCAATTAGCTGACAGACAGGATATGCAAAGACAGGCAAGGGAGATACGTTACTTTTTTTTCAGCCAGGCATTTGCGGATGGTTTAAGGACAACCTTTGCCATTTTATTACCAGCCCTGGTTGCTTTCTATTTCAACATAGTTGACCTGGGGATGACCATTTCCCTCGGTGCGCTGGCATTGAGTCTCACCGATGCGCCAGGCCCGGTATTGCACAAACGAAACGGGATGCTGATCGCCCTTGGATTTATTTTCCTGGTCTCACTGATCACTCCACTGGCGCGAATGAATGTATACCTACTTGGACTGGAGATCGTGCTGGTGAGTTTCTTTTTTTCCATGTTCACGGTTTATGGCAACAGGGCCACTGCTGTGGGCAATGCAGTGATCCTGGTAATGATACTGACCATGGATCATCCCGTGCTTCAGAATGAAGTGCTGGTACATGCTGCACTCATTACTGGTGGAGGTGCCTGGTATATTTTTGTCAGTCTGTTCTTTTACCAGTTGCAGCCTTACAGGATCGCGCAGCGCAGCCTGGGAGAAAGCATCAGGGAGATTGCCAGCTATGTGATGATCAAAGCGGATTTTTATGATCCTTCCACCAGCCTGGATGAAGATTATAAAAAGCTGGTGGCACAACAGATCATTGTCAATGAAAAACAGGACCTGGTGCGGGAAGTTTTGTTTAAAACCAGGCAGATCGTGAACGAATCAACACCTACCGGCAGAAAGCTCGTCTGGACCTTTGTAGAAACTGTTGATCTTTTTGAAAATGTTACCGCGACTTATTATGATTACGATTCCCTGCGTAAAAGATTCGGCCATACCAGTGTGATCATGGAAATTTCGGGCTTCATCCGCCGCATCGGCTACGAGCTGGATAAAACAGGCATCGCAATCCAGAACAACATCCCTGAAACCAATGATGTTGATTTTGACGCGAAGCTCCTCCACCTGAAAAATGCCATCGATGATCTTTCCAAAACAGGTCATGAAAACATCCTTGTATTAAAAAAGATCCTGGTCAACCTGCGCAAACTCGTGCAGGGTTTCAGGGAGCTGAATAAATATTTTGAAAGCGATGAAGAAAAAAGACCTGAAAGAAACCGCATCGACCATTCGCATTTTGTGGGACACCAGCCGCTTGATCCAGTGATCTTATTCAACAACCTCACATTTGAATCTTCTGTATTCAAACATGCCCTGCGGGTAGCTATTGCCTGCCTTGCAGGATACCTTGTTACCAAAACCATTTCTTACGGTAACTACAGCTACTGGATCCTGATGACCATTGCCTTTATCATCAAACCCGCATTCAGCCTGACCAGGCAGCGGAATATTGAAAGGATCATTGGCACCCTTGCCGGGGGATTGATCGGTATTTTCATTCTCATTTTCATAACGCAGCAAAATATCCAGTTCGCATTGATGGTGCTATTCATGCTGCTGACTTATTCCTTCATGCGCATCAACTACCTGGTAATGGTGATCTTTGTTACACCATTCGTTCTCATTCTTTTCAATATGCTCGGCGTAAGTTTTTCCGAAGTCGCCACGGAGCGGGTTCTGGATACGGTGATTGGTTGCGCCATTGCATTATCTGCCAGCTATTTTCTTTTTCCAACCTGGGAATCAGAACAACTGCAAAAACATATTGAAAAAATGCGGAAGGCTAACGCGGATTACCTGCGCAAGATCGCGGAGGCCATGCGTGGCATGGAGGTAAGCCTGCTGGATTATAAACTCGTACGCAAAGAAGTATATGTTAGTTCAGCCAACCTTTCAGCCGCCTTCCAGCGAATGCTGTCTGAGCCCAAGACCAAGCAGACCAATAATAAACTGGTACACCAGTTTGTAGTGCTGAACCACCTGCTGTTTTCCAATATTGCTACAGTGGCAACCACCCTGCTTTCGCGTACGCCGAAACCGTACCCTGCCCCTTTGCAGCACCTTGTCAAAAAATCTCTTCAACAACTGGAGAAAGATGATAAAACGGTTACCTTGAAAAAACCACAGGGTGAAGCAGAGACAATGATGCTGAATGGAGATGAATTGCTGTTGAAAGACCAGCTGGAGTTCATCTATAAGCTTACTACAGATATAGAAAAAACAGAAAAATCTATGAAGCATCCATGAACCACTGAAGTGCGAGTTCATAACCCTTCAGACCCAGTCCGAATATACTGCCCTTGCTCTTGCCTGAAACATGAGACAGTTTCCTGAAATCCTCACGGTCATGCACATTTGAAATATGCACTTCCACTACAGGAGTTTTGATGGCAGCGATGGCATCGCCTATGGCAACTGAAGTATGGGTATAGCCGCCGGGATTCAGAATAATTCCATCATGCCCGAAACCAACTTTCTGGAGCTGGTTAATGATCTCACCTTCCACGTTCGACTGGTAATATTCAATTGTAATGTGCGGGTATTTATTTCTCAGTTGCCCGAGGTATTCATCAAAGGGCATGAGGCCGTAAATATCTGTTTCCCTTTTGCCCAGGAGGTTCAGGTTGGGACCATTGATAATGGAGATGACCATGAGGTAAAGATAAGCCATTGGCCAATGGCCATGGGCGAATGGCTATGGGCTTACCAATCCATAAATCCGTAAACTGATAAACCGCCCGTTCTTGATTTCACACTCTTTCATTGTGCCTTCATATTGAAATCCTGCTTTTTCAAGTAAGCGGCTGCTGGCATCATTACCTTCCTCCACGAAGGCTTCCATACGGTGAAGTGCTTTTTCGGATAACCAGTAAAGGATTACTTCTTTCAATGCTTCCAGGGCATATCCCTTTTGCTGGAACCGGGGCAGGATCCAGAAACCTGTTTCAGCTTTGCGGTGTTCGGGTTTAAATAAATAAACAACGATTACTCCTATTTCATCACCAGTGGATTTGTCTACGATTTTCCAGGGAGTTCCTGTTCCATCTGCAACCAGCTGGTCATACCAGGACATTTGTAGATGGGTTGCTTCGAAGCTGTCATATTGAACACCATAAAAGCGGATCACATCCGGATGGCTCAGTCCTTCGAAAATAAACGCCTGGTCAGCATGAGTTACAGGCACTAATGAAAGTCTTTCAGTTGTGAGCTGGGGAACCATATAAAGCTGCTGGTTGTTAGCTGCTAGCTTCCAGGTCTTTCTTTATCATATCTATGAATTCGTCGAACAGGTAACGGCTGTCATGCGGACCTGGTGTGCTTTCCGGGTGATACTGCACGGAGAAAGCAGGCTTGCCTTTGACACGGATGCCTTCTATGGACTGATCATTGAGATTCACATGGGTGATCTCGATATGCCCTGCTTTCCTTACGGCTTCAGGGTCCACGCCAAATCCATGATTCTGCGTGGTGATCTCGCATTTACCTGTGATCAGATTTTTAACCGGGTGGTTCATGCCCCTGTGTCCATGGTGCATTTTAAAAGTAGGAATATCATTGGCCAGTGCGAGCAGCTGGTGGCCCAGGCAGATGCCAAATGTAGGTTTCTCTTCTTTCAGGATGCTCCTGAGTGTGTCCACAGCATAAGACATGGAAGCAGGATCGCCCGGACCATTCGAAATAAAATATCCCGTGGCATTAAATTGCTTTAACTCCTCCATAGAAGTTTTGGCAGGAAAAACTTTTACATAAGCACCACGTTCCACCATGCAGTTAAGGATGTTACGCTTGGTGCCATAATCCAGTACAGCGATCCTGATGGCTGAGGCAGGGTCTCCCAGTTCATATGCCTGCCTGGTACTTACCACGGAAGCCAGTTCGAGACCCGACATATCTGGAACTTCTTTAAGGCGGTTCAGTAAAACCTGCGCATCCAGGATCTCGGAAGAAATGATGCAGTTCATGGCACCCTTGCTGCGGATGGCAGTAACCAGGGCCCTTGTATCCAGACCCTCGATAGCTACGATATTCTGTTTCTTCAAATATTCGTTGAGTGAGCCCTGAGCCGTGCGGCGGGAAAACAGATCTTCAAGGTTGCGTCCGATCAGTCCTTTGATTTTGATGCTGTCACTTTCCACATCTTCATCCTTCACGCCATAGTTGCCGATATGAACATTGTTCATGATCAGCACCTGTCCATAATAACTGGGATCAGTGAAAACTTCCTGATAACCGGTCATGCCTGTATTAAAACAGATCTCTCCACCTGTTGTTCCAATAGCGCCAAAAGCTTTACCGTATGCGACCGTGCCATCTTCCAGAACCAAAACTGCTGTATGCTCCATGTTTAAAAAAGTTATGCAAAGAAAAAGCATCTCCACATTTTGTGCCGTTAAAAATTTCCCACATGCCTTTAACTGCCCTGCAGTTTCCCTGCTTATCTTTCCTTCATGTTTTGGAACCTGAACCGGCTGCTCACAACCCTTTTCCTGGTGCTGCTGGCAGGTGCTTTTATTTTCAGCCTGGAACGCATTCTTTTCAGCGATGCGGCCTTCATTCTCACCAGGATCATCAACAGCGGCAGCCTGCAGATACAGGAACACCGCTATGGCTCCTTCATTACCCAGTCTTTCCCCCTGCTCGCATCAAAGCTGCACCTGCCCCTGCATGTTGTGGTGGTACTCTATTCAATCAGTTTCAATCTTTTTTACCTGGCAGTTGTGCTGCTGTTACTGTTCCGTTTCCGTGACCGGGAACTGGCTGTTCTCATGGGGTTTTATTTTGTTCTGTTTGTTAGTGATACTTACTTCTGGACCAATAATGAAGTGCACCAGGGTATTACCTGGATGTTTCTTTTTTTTGCCGTTATCACCAGGCTTGACCAGGTGAAGGCAGGACTTTATATTTTTTTACCCTGCTTTGTTATCCTTGCCTTTCTCAGTGTGTTTACCCATCCCCTGGTTGTTTTTCCAGCCTGCTTTTTATGGATATTATTTCTCCTGCAAAAACGGTGGTCATTCAACTGGAAAGAAATCATTTTTTACAGCTGCTTACTTGCATTGGCCTGCTATTTCAAATTCAGGTTAAGCACCAGCGAAGCAGAAAGTCATTATGATGTTGAAAAACTGCAGAATGCGACACAGGTGACCTATGAATCCATCAGGGCTGCGATTACATCCCCAATGGCCAGAGAGATTATTGCGAGGTCCTTCACTACTTACTGGCTGGTGCCCTTATTGTTATTTGCTGGAATTTTTGCTGCGCTGAAACAGAAAAAATGGCTGCCGGTTTTACTCACGCTTGGCGCCGGACTGGTTTACTTTATTGCACTCTGTATCACCTTTACAGAATTTCTCCCGTTTTACATGGAGAGTGAGCTCATGCCGCTGGGCATCATTGCTACCAGCCTGTTTGTTTATTACGCCTTACCCATGCTGAAAGAAAAACAGGTGGTCCTCCTTCTTTCCCTCATATTCCTGGTACGGCTGGCCTATATAGGTTTTGCGGCACCCGCTTGGATTGCACGGAAGGAATGGCTGTTGGCTACTCTTGATAAAATGAAAGAGCAGCATATGTATAAGGGATACATCATTGAAGAGAAAGAGCACCGTGATAAATTATTTCTCACCTGGGGGATTCCGTATGAAAGCCTGTTGGCCTCGGCCTTAAGGGGGGAGCAACCACAACGCAGTTTTATTATCACTAGTAATGAAATACTGGAATGGAAAATACCTGCTGCCCGTGCAGAAATGATGGGCAGCTTTGAAAACCATCATCCGTCTGCTTTGAACCCGCGTTATTTTTTGATCGATACCAGCAGCCTTTACTCAGAACTGAAACCATAAAAAAATCCCCCCGGTTGCGGGAGGATTTTGAAATATATAACATGCAATCCTTAGCTGGGTTGTTGCTCTGTTGCTTCAGCAGCCGGTGTTTC
>CBDUBK010000019.1:0-11664 GCA_965365375.1 uncultured bacterium
ACCTGCTATATCAAGACCCCTGATCGGGTATCCTGCCTGCGGTACTTTTTCCATTTCCATTTTCCCTTTTACACCCACAAAAAGAATCTCGCAATCCTCATCATTTCTTTTCAGTGCATTGGCAATAGCAATTGCCGGAAAAATATGTCCTCCTGTTCCACCTCCTGCTATGATGAATTTTTTTGCCATACTCACACTGTCACTGCTTCACGTTCTTCAATATTTTCTTCTTGCGTTTCTTCTTCTTCAACTTCATCCCCTGCTTCATCATCTTCCTCTTCAGCTGCCGCGGCTTCTGCTGCCTTCTGGCCTTCCAGTTGTTCAACATTCCTGGCCACGCTCAAAATGATTCCTATGGACAAACAGGTAAACAGAAAACTGCTTCCTCCCATGCTGATCAGCGGGAGGGTAACTCCTGTAACCGGGAATAGGTTCACATTCACTGCCATATTTGCCATAGCCTGCAAAACAAGGGTAAAGCTGAGTCCCAATGCCAGGAAAGCCCCGAAAGCAAAAGGACATTTTTTAAACAACCTGATACTCCTGTATAAAAACACCAGGTAGATGAATAATATAAAGGCACCCCCAATGAGCCCGTACTCTTCAATCAGCGTTGCATATATATAATCGTTATAGGCCTGGGGTAAAAAATTTCTTGCTTCACCATTACCAGGTCCGTTTCCGAAATAACCTCCTCTTGCAATTGCGATCTTAGCCTGGTTCACCTGGTAATTATCATCATCCATTGCTTCAGTAGCTGAACCATACATAAAATTTTCAACCCTGCCGATCCAGGTTTCAACCCTGGCAAAAAGCCTCGAAGATTTTTCCTTGTTCACTGCCACTACTTCCTCGGTATCAGAAGCTGATTTATGTTTCACCATCGCGGCCATCACCAGGAATAAAACCGGTACCAGGGTAACACCGATCACCAGCATCAGGTGCTTTCCACTTACCCGGCCAATGAACAGCAATACCATGCAGCTTGCCCCAAGCAGTAAGGCGGTAGATAAATTGGCAGGAGCAATTAACATACAGGTCAATGCTACCGGGAGTATAACAGGAAGAAATCCTTTTTTGAAATCCTTGATCTTATTCTGTTTGCGGCTGAGCAGCCTGGCAAGGAACATAAATAATGCAAGCTTCGCGAGATCGGAAGTCTGCATGGTCATATTGATCACAGGCACCCTGATCCAGCGGCTGCCTTCATTCATCGTCACACCAAAGAATAAGGTATACAGCAAAAGCGGGATGGAAAGAATGAAAAGGATCTTGGCCACCTTGGAATAGATGGTGTAATTGACCCTGTGTGCAAAATAGATCACGCAAAACCCGATGGCAATAAATGCGATCTGTTTGAACAGGTAAACTTCAGTATTGCCTTTATAGATCTTATATGCCAAAGAACCTGTCGCACTGTAAACCGCAAGCAGGGACACAAGCACCAGCAGCAATACCAGGGCCCAGATCACCTTATCACCCCTGGTGCTTCTAAGGATCTGGGCCGGCTTGATGTTCAGCTCTGAAAATTTTATATCCTGCTGTGGCATGAATGAATTCTTTTGTACGGTTGTAAACTTCAAAGATTCTTTACAGCGTCTTTAAATTGTTTTCCCCTGTCTTCATAATTTTTAAACAGATCAAATGATGCACAGGCAGGGCTTAATAAAACCACATCTCCAGGTACAGCCATTTGAAATGCCGCCATCACCGCGTCTTCCGCGCTGGCGGTATCAACGATTGACGAAACCTTGCCATCAAAAGCCTGGTGAATCTTTGAATTGTCAATCCCCATGCACACAATACCCTTAACATTGGTCGTTACCAGTTCATCGAGCAGTGTGTAATCATTACCCTTGTCAATCCCTCCCAGTATAAGTATCGTTGGTTTGGTCATGCTCTCCAGTGCAAACCAGGTGGAGTTTACATTGGTAGCCTTGCTGTCGTTGATGAACTCCACCCCTCTTACCGTTGCCACTGGTTCCATGCGGTGCTCCAGGTTCTCGAAAGTCTGGACCGCCTCCCTGATCTTGTTCTTACGGATATCCATGGTTGCCCCTGCCACACTTGCTGCCATAGTATTGTATTGATTGTGTTTCCCCTTCAGGGCAAAATCGTAGATGCTCATCTGCTGTTGTTCCTGGTTCACTTTCACATGCAGTTCGTCATCCTTGATGTATCCGCCTTTTTCAACTTTCTGCTTCATACTGATTGGTAATAGGTTTGATTTAATGGGGTTTTGTTCTAAATATCTTGTGATCACTTCATCGTCTATATTATAAATGAAATGGTCTTCTGAAGTCTGGTTCATCGCGATGCGGAATTTGCTGCGGATATAATTGATGAACTGGTAATCATACCGGTCCAGGTGATCTTCCGTAATGTTCAGCAACAGTGCTACATCAGGCCTGAATGTGATAATATCATCCAGCTGGAAGGAACTGATCTCCGCTACATACCATTCTTTCGGGTCTGTAGCCATCTGCCTGGCAATTGAATAACCAATATTGCCTACAAGTGCGCAATCAAGGCCTGCATGCTGGCAGATGTGATAGATCAGGGAAGTGGTGGTGCTTTTTCCATTGCTACCTGTAATCGCGACGATCCTGCTGTTGCCTTTATGCCGGTAAGCCAGTTCAATCTCGCTGATAACCCTCTTGTTGTTCTCCCTGATCTTTTTCATCCAGGCATTCTTTTCAGGTATGCCCGGGCTTTTCACAATCTCGTCTGCAGCCAGCAACAGGCTTTCATCAATGCCCTGCTCATAGTATGGTATTCCTGCAGCTTTTAACTCACTGCGATAACCTTCTTTCAAAGAACCTTCATCCATGAGCTGTACATCATACCCTTCCTTCTTTGCCAGCAAAGCAGCGCCTACACCACTTTCTCCTCCTCCTAATATGACCAATCTCCTGTTCATTGTTTTTAACGTGTACGGAACTGGTTTTTCAACAGCATTACATTTAGATGATCACACCACAACGGTCGTCGGACTTCACATTGGCTTTTCATAGTTACCTCTCGATGGTGGTTTTTCATTACATGTCATCTCAGCTTCAACGTCACAATAGACACTACCGCACACAATATGGTTATGATCCAAAAGCGTGTTACGATCTTGGCCTCATGATATCCCTGCTTCTGGTAATGGTGGTGCAGGGGGCTCATCAAAAAAAGCCTTCTGCCGGTTCCGTATTTTTTCTTTGTGTATTTGAACCAGGTAACCTGTGCCATCACGCTCAGGTTCTCTACCAGGAACACCCCACAAATAATTGGTATCAGTAATTCTTTATGTACTATGATGGCCAGCGCGGCAATCAATCCTCCCAGTGTAAGACTTCCGGTATCTCCCATAAAAACCTGGGCGGGATAGGAATTATACCATAAGAATCCCACGCAGGCCCCGATCATTGCTCCAATGAATATGGACAACTCGGCCAGGTTGGGTATGTACATGATATTGAGATAATCCGCGAACATCAGGCTACCGCTTGCATAAGCAAAAACGCCCAGGGTACCACTGATGATGGCAGAAGTTCCGGTAGCCAGTCCATCCAGTCCATCCGTAATATTTGAACCATTTGAAACAGCCGTTACAATAAAGATCACTACCAGGATGTAGAGCACCCAGGTATAGTCCCTCCATGATGCGGGCAATAAACGGGAATAATTAAACTCGTGACCTTTCACAAAAGGAATGGTGGTAACAAAAGTTTTAGCCGGAACAAAATATTTGGTTTCACCATTCACTTCCCTCTCGTACACTTCCACATTCGTTGTTGTTGGGTCTCCCTGGAACTCCCTCCATATCGTTACATTATCATTAAAATAAAGTGTGGCACCTACCACGATTCCCAGCATCACCTGCCCGAAAATTTTGAACTTGCCTGCAAGACCGTCTCCATCACCTTTCTTATAGGGAATACCTTTCTGCAATGCGATTTTTTTCGCCCGGAGCTTCAGGTAATCATCAATGAACCCAATAGCACCCAGCCATACCGTGCAGAATATCATCAGCCTGATATAAACCTTGGTAAGATCGGCCAGCAACAGTGTTGGAATGAGAATACCTAGAATGATGATGATACCACCCATGGTAGGCGTACCCTTTTTTTGCTGCTCGCCTGCCAGGCCCAGGTCGCGCACAGATTCACCTATCTGCTTCTGCTGCAGGTAGCGGATCAGTTTTTTACCATAGATGGTGGTGATCAACACCGAAAGAATCACTGCTGTCAGCACCCTGAAAGTGATAAAACCAAAGAGTTCCCTGCCAGGGAAACTGATGCCTTCAGCTTTAAACCATTCAAATAAGTGATATAACATTCTTTGTGTTTCTTTTCTGTTATGAATTATTTACCCAGCAGCTCCAACATTTCTTTCAGCACTTCCTTATCATCAAAATGATGTTTCACACCATTGATCTCCTGGTATTTTTCATGACCCTTTCCTGCGATCAGTACAATGTCTTCAGGCCTTGCCATGTCCACAGCGGTTTTGATGGCCTGTTTCCTGTCAGCAATGGAAATGGATTTTCTTTTCCATGCCGTTCCAAGGCTGGCCTCCATGTCTTCTAAAATTTTCAATGGGTCTTCGCTGCGCGGGTTGTCGCTGGTGAAGATCACCCGGTCACTATGCTCACAGGCTACTTCAGCCATTACAGGCCTTTTGGTTTTATCCCTGTCACCCCCGCAACCCACTACCGTGATCACCTGTTCATGGCCCTGTTTCAGTTTTTTGATCGTTTCCAGCACATTCACTAAAGCATCAGGAGTATGCGCATAATCCACGATGCCGATGATCTTTTCACGGGTGGAGATCATATAATCAAACCTTCCCTCGGCACCAGTAGTATTGCTTAAGCATTGCAGCACGTATGCTTTTTCTTCTCCAAGACAAATAGCCGCACCGTAAACTGCAAGGAGATTATAAGCATTGAATTCCCCGATCAGCCTGAAGTGCACTTCCTGTTCATTTACCAGCATTACCAAACCTGTGAGACTGTTCTCAAGGATCCTTCCTTTGAAATCAGCCATGGTTTTGAGACTGTAGCCATATTGCTTTGCTGATGTATTCTGCAACATCACGCTGCCCCTTTTATCATCAAGATTGGTAATGGCAAATGCACTGGATGGAAGCTGGTCAAAGAATGCTTTCTTGGCCTTGATGTATTCGTCAAATGTTTTGTGGTAATCCAGGTGATCGTGGGTGATATTGCTGAAAAGGCCACCGGCAAATTCAAGCCCTGCGATCCTTTTCTGGTGCACGGCATGTGAACTCACTTCCATGAATGCGAAAGTGCAGCCTTCATCCACCATTTGCTTCAGCAGGGCGTTGAGGCTGATGGCATCAGGCGTTGTATGCGTGGATGGAATGATCTTTCCATTGATGATATTTTCAACCGTACTTACCAGTCCGCATTTATAACCCAGGCAGGTAAACAATTTATAGAGCAGGGTCGCGATGGTTGTTTTGCCATTGGTACCTGTTACACCAACCAGTCTTAGCTGGCGTGTCGGCTGGTCATAATAATTATGTGCGATCAGTCCGGCAGCTTCAGCACTGTCTGACACCTGCACATAACTGATTCCATCTTTCAGCTCCGGCAGCGTTTCGCAAACAATGGCAACAGCCCCCTGTTCAATGGCTTTATCAATGAACTGGTGACCGTCAACCGCCCATCCTTTTACCGCAATAAAAAGAAAGCCCTGTTCCACTTTGCGTGAATCGATGGCAATACCATTGATGTCGATATCGGTGTTGCCGGAAAGCGCTGCGGTCCTGACCTTGTATAATATGTCGCTTAACTTTTTCAATTTAATAGTATGGTTACGGTTGTATTTTTTTTGATGGATGCCCCAGGTAAAATATCCTGCGCCACCACTTTGCCTCTTCCTCTTACTGTTACTTTCATATCCAGGCTTTCCAGCAGGAACAGTGCATCTTTCATTGTCATATTGCGTACATCCGGCATCTGGTTATTTTTCAGCGGTGTGGATTTCACCACTGGCTTATACTGTGCATCATATACCGTAGTCCAGCTGTCACGGCTTGCGGAATCAGCATAACGGACCCTGAGGCTGTTGAAAACCGAACGCACATCTTCTGTCTGCCCGGCATATCGGAATGCGCTGCTGTCAGGCGTAAAAGCATAGCGGATAGGATCCTTTGTTTTTACATACTGTGCATACAGTTTTGTAGCGATTTCTTTAAAAACAGGAGCTGCCAGTTGTCCGCCATAATGTATAACCGCATGCGGTTTTGTTTTTACTACCACGATGCAGGTATACACAGGGTCATTAGCAGGAAAATAACCGGCGAATGAAGCCTGGTAAACGCCATCATGGTATTTGATCTTGCCTCCTGCCACATGCGCGGTACCTGTTTTGCCGGCAACAGGAAAAGGAAAATCCTTGAAAATATCCTTTGCGGTACCTTCTGTTGCCACAGCTTCCATGCATTCGCGTGCAGCTTTGATCACTTCAGGTTTGCTCAATTGCTCATCAAGTACTACGGGTTCAAATTCTTTTACGGTTACCCCATTACTTTTTATAGTATTCACCAGGTAAGGTTTCATGAGCTTACCATTATTGGCTACCGCGTTATACAACATGAGGGTATGCAGCGGGCTCACTTCTATCGCGTAACCAAAACTTGCGGTTACCATGGCATGCAGGCCTTCCTTGTTTCTTTTAAGACGGGGAAGTACAGGCGCTTCTTCTCCAAGCAGGTCTATGCCGGATCTTTTATCGAGCTGGAATTTTTGCAGGTAAGATTTATACAGGTCCGGCTGTGTTGCGAATGCTTTGTATGCAACGATGCTCATGCCTACATTGGAACTATGTGCGAAACATTCTTTCAGGCTCATTAAGGATTTGGGAGCACGTTCGGCATCTGTTACATTTCTCACACCCACATAAGCATTACCGGTTGTACCCACTTCTATCATATCGGTGATCTTGCTTCCATGATCCAGTACGGCCAGCAAGGTGGCGAGTTTGATGGTTGACCCGGGCTCTGTTGTCTGCAGCGCGTAATTAAGTGACTCTCCATAATTACCATGCTTATCACGGCCAAGGTTGGCGATGGCTTTTATTTTGCCTGTTTTCGTTTCCATAACGATGCAGGTGCCGTACTCCGCCTCATGTTGTTTCAGCATTTTGATCAGGGAAGATTCAACTATATCCTGCATACGGATATCAAGGGTGGTGATGATATCCTTACCATTTTCAGGTTCAATTTCATAACCCTCAACTGGTATGGCAGCGCCGCCGGAAATAAATCGTACCAGTCTTTTTCCGTAAGTTCCTTTGAGCAGGCTGTCATAGGTTCTTTCCAGACCTACATTCTGCGCATTATCCCTGGAAAGGCCAATTGTTCTTTTCGCGAGCAATCCAAAAGGATTCAGCCTTTTGCTTTTCACTTCCGCGATCACACCGCTTTTATTCCGGCCAAGCCTTACGAGTGGAAAATCGCGGAGCTGTTTATAATCTTCAAAAGAAAGACCTTTCTTCAGCAGGTAATAACGGTTCTTGATCTGGTAGCCTTTTTTCAAATCCGTTTTATATTTCGAGGCTGGTTTGTCCTTAAAAAATCGGGCGAGAGCGATGGAAAAAGAATCGAGGTTTTCACGAAATCTTTTACCATTTTTTTCGCGCAGCCCGTCAGCGCCAAAATCAATATAGATATCAAAGTAGGGAACAGAAGTGCTGAGCATTTGGCCGTCTTCACTATAGATGGTACCGCGTTCGGCATCGAGGGGGACAAATTTCTGGTGAAGGCTGTCGGACATGGAACGCCAATGGTTACCCTGCACCTGCTGGATATAAAAAGCACGGCCCAGCACCACGAGGCTCAGGGCCACTACACCGAGAAAACTCAGGTAGACTCTCCATAATATATCCCTTTTGATCTCCACCGGTCAACAATTGGTTTTAATTATCATTCCTGCGCACTGCTGTCAATTAAAACAACAGGCGGCGTTGTCAGTTCCTTTAAGCCGAGGGGCTCAACTATATGTATCAGTTGTCCCTGTGTGCTCAGCTCCAGCACATCTCCCTTCACATCTTTATATTCAAACTGCAATTCTTTTAATTCTCTCGTGGTACGTGCAATTTCCCTTGCTCTTTTATCGGCCAGGTGGCCATTGTAGATGTAGATCACGGCGAGCAGGGCGAGAAACAGGAAAAAAGGAATCTGCCTTACGATTGCCCTGTAGTTCAGCAAGCGTTTAAGACTCAGGCCTTGATTCTTTTCTTTTCTGTAGTTGGCTGGCACCAGTTATAATTTTATGTTTTCAATCGGAATGGATCAGTTTTTTTCCGCTACCCTTAGCTTGGCACTTCTTGATCGCGGGTTTTTCCTGATTTCTTCTTCAGAGGCTGTCACCGGTTTTGTATTCACCGGTACCAGGATCCGGGGTTTCCCGGTATTGGAAAATGGATTTTCTTCAGGCACATCAAAACTGTTATCCCGGAAAAACTGTTTCACCAGCCGGTCTTCTATGGAATGAAAAGTGATCACCGCGATCCTTCCTTCTTCCTTCAGAACATGTGGTGATTGTTCCAGCAGTTCTTTCAATGCGCCCATTTCATCATTCACCTCGATGCGTAAAGCCTGAAATACCTGGGCGAGGTATTTATTCGGGTTGCCTTTGACAACCGGCCTCAATACATTCTTCAGGTTATCGATGGTTTTCAGTGCCGTGGTCTTCCTTGCTTCAACAATGGTTCTTGCCAGTGTTTTTGCATTGGTGACCTCACCGTATTGTTCAAACATTTTATGAAGCGCCTGCTCTGAAAGATTTTGCAGGATCTCAGCCGCGGTTTTTTCCTGCCGCTGGTCCATCCGCATATCAAGTGCGGCATCAAAACGGGTTGAGAAACCACGGGCAGCTTCATCAAACTGGTGACTGCTTACACCGAGATCAGCAAGGATGCCATCAACCTTTTCAACACCATGCAACCGGAGAAATCTCTGGAGATGCCTGAAATTGCTGGGAACAAAAATGATCCGTTCATCATCAGGAATGTTTTGCCTTGCATCTGCATCCTGGTCAAAAGCGATCAGTTTGGCACCTGGTCCTGCTTTTTCCAGGATGGCCCTGCTGTGGCCACCACCCCCGTAAGTGCAGTCAACATAGACCCCACCGTTTTTTATTTCCAGGTAGTCAATCACTTCCTGTAACAGAACGGGAACATGGTATCCGCCCTTTAGTTCCTCCTGCTGTTGATTAGGTTTCTTCATTCCCATCCTATTGCTGGTCTCCATTGCTGCCCATCACTTTCGCGGCGAGCGCACTGAAATCATCAGGTGAATATGATTCAAAGAACTTTTTATAATTATCCGTTGACCAGATCTCGATCTTATCCATGGCAGAGGCCAGGACAATATCTTTTTCAAGGCCTGCATACTCTTTCAGGTTGTTTGGCAATAAGAGCCGCCCGGCTGAGTCAAGCTCCACTTCAGTTGCCCCGTTCAGGAAGTAGCGCCTGAACTCTCTCACTTTCGGGTCAAAATCGTTCAGCCTGCTGATTCTTTCGTAAAGTGGTTCCCAGCTTTGTTTTGGAAAAAGTGTCAGGCATTTCTCAAATCCCCTGTTGATAACAAAACGCGTATTTTCGCCTTCCGGGAGTTGCCTTTTGAGGCCTGCCGGTAGCAAAAAGCGACCTTTTGTGTCCAGAGTTGATTCAAATTCACCGAGAAATCCTGTCATTTTCAATGGATTGGAATGGTGGCGACTCCAATTAACACAAAATAACACTTTTTCCCACTTTCATATGATAATTTTCGCCTGTTTAATTTTTCCACACGGTTAAAGGCTTGGAAAGGCCTGCCAGTAAAGGATTTGAGCAGATGAATTTGTTGTAACAGTCAGAAGAGTGTGAATGAACTGTGGATAGACCATGTTTTGTTGTGGATAACCCAGATATTAAATCATTAATGCTGCAGTCAGCCGCATGGAAAAAAATTCAGAAGCATACCTGATCAGCAGGTACCATTACGATCTTCCCGCAGAAAGAATTGCAAACCATCCGCTGGAAAACCGGGACGAATCACGATTATTAGTATACAGGGATTCTGTGATCCGGGGCGACCGTTTTCATAACCTGCCCCTGCATCTGCCGGAGGGATCAACCCTGGTTGTAAATAATACAAGGGTCATAGAAGCACGACTGTTATTTACCAAACCCACAGGAGGCGGCATCGAGATATTCTGCCTGGAGCCGCATCAGCAATCCATGGAAGAATCCCTGCAGCGCCAGGGACAGGTACAATGGCAATGCCTGATCGGTGGCGCTTCCAAATGGAAACCCGGACAGGTACTTCAAAAAGACTTGCTGGTGGATGGGACCAACATTATTCTTTCTGCAAAATTCATCAGCCGCGAATCAGAACATTTTATCATAGAATTCAGCTGGGAGCCACCAGGTTTTCCTTTTGCCGCTGTTTTACATAAAGCCGGTGATATTCCTTTGCCTCCTTATATCAGGAGAAAAACAACTGCGCATGATAGTGACCGTTACCAGACCGTTTTTGGTAACCGCGAAGGCTCAGTGGCAGCACCCACATCTGCACTCCATTTTACAGCGGAAGTTTTTAAAGCTTTATCAGCAAGGAATATTTCTAAAGCGGAACTTACATTGCATGTTGGCGCCGGCACATTCAAACCTGTAAAAACTGAGTCTGTACGGGACCATATTATGCACCGCGAACCCTTCTCGGTTACGCAACCTCTGGTGCAAGAACTGATCCAGGGAAAAACGATTGTGGCTACAGGAACCACTACCCTTCGCACAATTGAGAGTTTATACTGGATGGGTGTAAAAATCCTGCGATCCCGGGAAACACATATGGAACTGAACCAATGGGAAGCCTACGAATTAAATGATAAATACCCGGGCATTACCACACATGAAAGCCTGCAGGCGGTTTATGATCATATGGAAGGACTGCCGGGAAAAATTTTAAATGGTTATACCAGCCTGATGATCGTTCCGGGCTACCGCTTCCGCGTAGCTGATGCTCTGCTCACCAATTTTCACCAGCCTCAGTCAACCCTGCTTTTACTGGTAAGTGCATTCATAGGTGATGACTGGAAGAAAGTGTATCAACATGCATTGGAAAATGATTACCGTTTCCTGAGTTATGGTGACAGCAGCCTGTTATGGAGAAATGATTAATCTTTTTTCAAAGGCAGTTCAATGGTGAAGCTGCTGCCCTTGCCTGGTGTGCTCTCTGCTTTGATCGAACCTTCATGGCCTTCAATTACAGTTTTTACATAACTCAGTCCAAGTCCAAAACCTTTTACGTTATGGATATTACCTGTATGAGCGCGGTAGAATTTTTCGAAAATGCGCTTGAGTGTTTCGCGGCTCATACCAATGCCATTATCATCTATGCGGATGATGAATTTTTTATGAATGTTGTAAAGAAGGGGTTTCTATTTTTTCAATCCTGCCGTCCATCAGGTGAATAATGCGGCTGCCGTAAGCTGCATTTTTTTCGCTGTGCGTTACCTGTATAATTGTTACACCATCTTCTTTGTTCAATTTGGTGAACAGCTCCATGATTTCTTCGCCCTGCCGCGAGTTGAGATTGCCGGTTGGCTCATCTGCCAGTATCAGTTTGGGGTTGGCAACCAAGGCGCGTGCAATACCTACCAAC